>NZ_JCAXER010000017.1:0-127549 GCF_059758675.1 Cytobacillus sp. GQ23 | reverse complement strand
GGACCTAAATAGGTCCTTTTTTAATGCTTGGCGATAGTTTTGGATATGGCTTCCTGATTGTTATCTAATAGATTGTGATTGGTTCTATCACTCCCCGCTTCCTGACATACAAAATAGTAAGTGATTACGAAGAGGCTCTCATACAGGAGGAGAACTATACAAAACGGCGGGTGTATGCGATGTTTGAACTGGTGTTTTTAACGTTAACGATTCTATTCTTTCTTGGAAATATGGTGACTATCGGCGTCCCTTTTGTCTTGATGGAATGGCTAGATAAACGAATGGCTGAATGGAAAGCTGTCGCCATTTAGCTTAGGATAAAACACAAACAGCATTTAACAAGCCTGTCCATTAAAAAAGACAAATGAAACTGTGGAAGACTGGCAACCCATACATAATAGGAAGTGCATAGAAATTTGTTAAGAATTCTGTAATATATGCATAAGGATTCGGTTAGAATTGAACCTTATATTTATTCTGAAGAGGTTTTCGTTTTTATTATTAAAAGCAGGGGTGACAGGATGTCGATAAAAAAACGATTGATATTATCGAATATAGGGATGGTACTGCTCCCTGTTTTATTATTTTTACTGCTGGAAATAATTATTGGATATGTATTGTTTTATCCTGTAAAAGGATCAGTCGATCACGAGGATCTCGAATTCTTCCGGTCGATCCGGATTTATCTGCTGGTCGGGGTGCTGGTTTTGACCAATGGCGTCCTGACTTTCCTTGTTTCGAAAAGCATCATTGCCCCTCTTCTCCGGCTGAAGAACGCGGCAAATGATATCAGCAGAGGAAATCTGGATACCCAAATAGAAGTTACCGGGAGAAAGGATGAACTGAACGAGCTGGCGATCGCCTTTGAGATGATGCGCGAAAGGCTTAAGGAGGCCGATGCCATGCAAAAGCAGTATGAAGAAAATCAGAAGGAATTGATTGCGAGCATTTCCCATGATTTAAAAACCCCTTTAACAAGCATTAAGGGTTATATCAGGGGGATATCAGATGGAGTGGCGAATACGCCGGAAAAGTTGGCGCGGTATTTGGGCACGATTGAAAAAAAGACGGATGATATGGAAGCCTTGATTTCGGAGCTTTTATTGTATTCCAAGCTTGATTTGCCGAATGTTCCTTACCATTTGAGGGTGATGGATTTAGCATCCTATTTTGATGATTATCTCGAGGAGCTCCGGTTTAACCTGGCGGGACAGCCAGTCAACCTTTGTCTTGAATGCGAGCCCAATCATTCATATCGGGTGCAGGCAGACAGGGAGAAATTAAATCGTGTTATTGGAAATATTGTGCAGAACAGCTTGAAATATATGAAGGAAGGCAAAAAGGAATTAGTCGTCAGACTGTCTTCGGAAGAGGAGTACGTGACGGTTGAAATCCAGGACAATGGTACCGGCGTCTCACCGGTTGAGCTGCCTCATTTATTTGACCGCTTTTACCGGACGGATATCTCCAGGAATTCTGCCACAGGCGGCAGCGGTCTGGGTCTCGCCATTGTAAAAAAGATCATTGAAGGCCACGGGGGGACCGTTTGGGCAAGTGGAGGAGACGGGCAGGGGCTTAGTATATGTTTTACGTTGAAAAAGGGGGAAGCTGATTGGAAAAAATCTTGATTATCGAGGATGAGCTTAGTATTGCTGAGCTCGAAAGGGATTACCTGGAATTGAACCAGTATGAGGCCGATATTGCGGCAACCGGTCAGGAAGGCCTGGAGCGCTTAAAAGCAAACACCTATCGGCTGGTTTTACTTGACCTGATGCTTCCGGATATGGATGGCTATGAGGTTTGCGGGAAAATCAGGGAATTCTCAGAGATTCCCATTATCATGGTGACAGCCAAAAATGAGGACATTGATATGATTCGGGGCTTAGGCAGAGGAGCCGATGATTATATTGCCAAGCCTTTTAATCCCAATCAATTGATTGCCAGGGTAAAGGCACATATAGCCAGATACGACCGGCTGATTTCAAGCGGTCCCAGCAAGGGTGAAGACCTCAGGATAGGGGATTTGCTGATTCAGCCGGGTACACGGAAAGTATTTGCAGGCAGTCAAGAAAAAATCCTTACCGCCAAAGAGTTTGACCTTCTGCAGTTCATGGCATCCTCTCCGAACCAGGTCTTCAGTAAAGAGCATTTGCTCGAGCAGGTGTGGGGCTTTGATTTCTATGGGGATGTCACAACCGTGACAGTTCATATCAGAAGACTGCGGGAAAAAATTGAAAAAGACCCATCTGAACCGGATTATATTGAGACGGTTTGGGGTGTGGGGTATCGGTTTAAACGGTAAGAGCGTATAGATTTCTATGCGTTCTTTTTTTATTTTTGGATTTAATAATTCTGTAAGAAATTGATAAGAGTGCTGTTAGAACCTCTCCGTAGAATGGGTTTTGTAAAGGAAACAAGAGAGGGGAAACTGACAATGCCAAAAAGAACACTGGCTGAAAATAGTTATATAGGATTGGGTTTGGTTTATCTGGGCTGCCTGCTGGTTCAATTTTTGCTTGCTGGGATGTCGATCTTTGGAGATCCGTCCAAGTGGGCTGCCCATAAAATGTTTGTTCATTTGTTTGGCTATGCCATTCCGGTGCTGATGATGCTGTCTGCGCTGGCAGGAGGATTTTTCAAGCGGATCTATAAGGAAATGACGATCGTTTTCCTGCTGCTGTTTGTCATGTACTTTACGGCGAACATGGGGTGGAGGATCAGCTGGCTGGGCGCTTTTCATCCAATTGCCGGGATTGTGTTTCTGGGGGCAGGTGCTGCAGCAGTTCGTAAGGTTCTAAAGGGGACTTACAGGAATGAGAACCCCGTTAAAGCTTCTGCAGGAAAGGAAAGAGGGCTCCTGATTTGGGCATTGGGCGGTGCCGCCGGCGGATTTACAGCTGGAATCCTATTTTCAAATGTAATCGCCATCGTTGGACTGATTTTAGTGGATAAGCCTATTGGCATCAAATTTCTGCCGATTTATATGGCTGCCTGTTCAGCGGTGATACTGCCCGCCTGGCAGTATAAAAAGGGGGAGGAAAAATAATGAAGCAAAAATTAACGTATTTCTTTATGGTTTCCTATTTATGGATTACCTTTATTACGCTGGGGGCTTTTGTACTGGAGGTATTCATGGTGTATCCGAATATTTTTCATAACATGCCGGAATCGCTGGAGGTTTCGATGGATTTTATGAAGGCTGCAAGCCCCCATACCTTCTTCCCGCCGCTTGGATTTGCGAGCTGGGTCACTGGTGCCGGTGCGCTGATTCTGGTGTGGAAGCAAAAGTCTGCCCGCCGCTGGGTTCTGGGAAGCATTCTTGTCATGATTCTTTTAGGGCTCATCTCCATGGTATTTGAATGGCCGAGAAATGAAATTATGTTTATTGAAGGGCAGAGTGTTCATTCTGCAGCATTTCTGAAACAGACAGCAAGGGAGTTTCTGATGATCAATTGGATCAGAGTAGCTTGCAGCACGATTGGTGCGGTTATGGTGTTTGTGGGATTTCTAAAGTTTTATAAGATAGATTTGCAGGAAAGAGAGTAGGCAAATGAAAAGGGGCAGCCGGAACTGTCCCTTTTTAATCATTTATTTCTCCGCACATAGCTTATATTTACGGAGACTCCAGCTTTTCCTAACTATGAAACTATCTATTATACAAATTACTCCTAAATTATGAAAATATTGGGTACAATTGAGGTAGTCCAACAAAATTCGTCAAAAAAGGAGATGCTAACATGTTGAAAAATGCTGGAATAATGGGGGTAGGGAGCTATTTGCCGCCTCGGGTAGTGACTAATGATTTTTTCAATGAAAAGTGCGGCATTTCTGGCAGATCCATTGAAAAAATGACAGGCATCAAGGAAAGAAGATTTACGATTCCAGGCATTGATATGGTAGACATGGCGTGTAAAGCAGGGGAAGCAGCCTTGGAGAATGCGAATACAGATGCATCCGAAATTGATTTTGTTATTCTCTCCACTATTACACAGGAACGCATCTATCCCTCTATTGCCTGTCAGGTTCAAAGCCGCCTCGGCATCCCGACCACAGCTGGAGCCTATGATATGAGTGTAGGCTGCGCTGGGTTTGTATTAGCTCTGCTGAATGGCTTTCAGTATGTACAGACCGGCTTTGCGAAAAAAGTGCTGGTCATTGGTGTAGATGAATGTTCCCGTAATATGGTATTAGAAAACAAGAATGAAAGAAAGGTTAATATTCTGTTTGGCGACGGAGCGGGCGCTGCGATTGTCGGGAAAGTGTCAGAAGGCTTTGGCTTATTATCTTCAACAGCAGGTTCTGATGGATCCGGGTCTGAATATATGAGAGAAGACAAAAATCACAGGCCGTCAATGGATGGCGAGGCCATATTTCAATTTGCTTCGACCTACATTCCAAGTATTGTAAAAGACGTCTTGCAAAAGGCCAATTTAACTCTCAATGACTTAGATTATCTGGTTCCACATCAGGCAAACCTTCGCATTATTGAAAAAGCGGTACATAATCTTGAATTCCCAATTGGGAAGGTAGCCACCCATGCCGTCCAGTACTACGGAAACACTTCTTCTGCCAGTGTGGCACTCGCTCTTGCTGATGAAGTGGAGACGGGACGGATTAAAACCGGAGACCATGTTGTCCTGGCGGGTTTTGGAT
Source organism: Cytobacillus sp. GQ23 (assembly GCF_059758675.1). Taxonomy (NCBI): domain Bacteria; kingdom Bacillati; phylum Bacillota; class Bacilli; order Caryophanales; family Bacillaceae; genus Cytobacillus; species Cytobacillus sp. GQ23. The sequence goes on along the minus strand of NZ_JCAXER010000017.1, from coordinate 122,896 downwards.
CAGGTTTGGCTTGGGCAGCAGCGCTGATCAGGTGGGGGAGATAAGGAGTTCGGTCTTGCTGAAGGAAGCTGTGGGCATGGAGGAGAGATGGAAACCATCACCAATCTTTTCTGCTGCTAGAATTAATACAGCCCGTCTTAAGGTCATTCTCTTTTCCTCACATGGAGGAGACTTTAATAAAAATGACAGGATCTATTTGATAGTGGGATATCCGGCATTACAGAAGCAGGCATACTGGGAGATCCAAGACAGGCAAAAGCAGAAGGGGGTGAATACTTCTTAGATCTTCTATCAGATGAAATTGTAAAAGCATTCCATAAGGATTTGTCGATATGAAAGATTGCTATACCTGATTCTGCAACTTTTGAGGAGCTGAAGTAAGGAAGCCTGCGAACATCAAGGTCTTATTTGTAAAATAGCCAAGCTAACACCATAAAACTTTTTGAAGGGAAAGTTCCCACTGTCCCTTTGCAATTTGAAAAAGAGGACACAAAAGAGTGTCCTCCATAGTTTATTTCCCCGCACCAGGGCCAACACGGCGTGTAACTGTATCCTTTTTGGCAGGATCGGTTTCAGAGGTGCTTGTAAATGTAAGGTTTGTCGGTACCGGCTTGGTTTTTGGGATTTTTACATAAACTGGAACATCTACTGTTGCACCGGCTGGCACCTCAATCACATTATGCTCCAGCATGAGCTCCCAGCCAGCTTCTGTCTTGGCATTAAGGCGGATAAGATCCGCAGCATTTCCTGTATTGGTTACCTTGAAGTAATAGGCTGCTACTTTGCCTGGAGCAGCAAATTGGACTTTGCTTTTTTCAGCTGAGACGCCTCTTGTGGCCGGTCCAGATTCATCCATATGACGGACGGCAACTCGATAGGAGAGTGCTCCTTCATGATCTATCTTTTTATTTAAAATGTAAAAGTGAAGACGGTTATGCTCGTCCTTATATTCGCTGACAACGCCTTCATCGGTTCCGGCTTTAAAGAGAGAATCCGAAAGCTGCCTGTAATCCCCTTTTGAATACATGGCTTCTGTTCCGTCAGGGCGTTTAAAGTCAACCTTGTTAATGTCCTCTGCGTGAGAGTCGATTACCCAGATGTTTGGTGCGGCTTCCGTATTTTTGGTTTTAGCCAGTAGAACCCCGGAATCTGGAGTGAACGAATCGAATCCTACACGGTCCACTACTTCTACCGTATAGTTGTTATACCACTTTTCCCCGCGCTGCATATCAGCACGCCAGTCGTCCTCAAGTGAATTTTTCGGAGTCAGATCTTCCATGCTGATGTTGATGCCATGAAGGGCATTGCGGCCAAACTCTTCACCGGCCGGTACCGCGCGTGCCAGGATATCGGTAAACACAGGTCCGGTTTCAGCCAATTCCTCACGGCTGATGTTCAAGTACTGGTCTTCCGATAAGAAGCCTTGCTTGATTTTGTTCCGGAGCATGTGATGCGCCGGAGCTGACCCTCCCAGAGTAGGGAGTACCATCCAGCGTGTATGAGGCCCTGCAGGCCCATTAAAGCTTCCCCGGCTCATTAATTCCCAGGGACCGGAATAGGAGCGGGAAACAGGCTTTCCATATGGATTGTTGTAGTTATCTCCCAATTTCATAATATGGCCGAATTCATGGGCGAAGGTACCCATTCCGTCATTTTCACCTTGAATGGAAACCCCGTTGCTGGCACTGGACCAGATGCTTTTCGCAGCAAGCCAAGAAGTCCAAGGAACATAGCGGGTATTGGCGGAATTCGGGAATCCTTCAAAAGGAGGTCCGAATTCCTTTGCTACATCTTCTGCTGTCTGGAACATCATTTCCCCAAACTCCTGCCAGACGCCTGACTCATCATATCCGGCATGCAGGATGAAGGTGAAATCGTAATGTTTGCCTGAAGCGGCGATATCTGCTTGCGCCTTTTCCATTGCTTCAGCTCTTAAATTTTTTGCCTGATATTCTCCCGGCATATTGGATTGCTGTCCAAATTCGTTCAGTCCATACTGGAATTCATTGTGGTCCATCCGGTAGGTTCCAAATGAATCAAGTTCAACAGCCCATTTGCCATACGAATTTTCTCTCCAATATTCATTAATCGTCCGATGGTTATTCAGTGGCTGCGGTTTGTTCAGGAAATCTACCCAGAACTGGCCGATTTCATCCCGCGGGATATTACCGGTCCCAATAGGGTTGCCTGCCACTTCAGATCCTTCCGGCTGACTTAGAATAAACTCCCGGTCAGGAAAATCGACAATGACAAGTGCTCCCCTTAATACTCTCTCAGGCTTAATATCAGCCGTGCGCCAGTCAATTCCCGGAATCGGCCGGTAATCTTCCCAGGTCATATCCTCAGGAAGCTCCCAGGACTGCATATCTGCAGGTTCCGGGAAGTCTTCGAGACCCGGTTTTTCTGCATAAGCCGCAGAAGAAATGGACATTAAAAGCAATGTAACAAATAAGATTAAAGACTTTTTCAATTGCCTCAACTTATTTCGCCTCCCTTAATTCTAGTATTCTGGTAAATTATACAATTTTGTTTCGTGAATAAAAATATAAAATATTTAAAATATTCAAAATGGTGCAGGAGAACTAAGACTAGATGCCTGTAATATACTAAAGGTAGAGAGCAGCGATAGTATAAATTTGGTATATTTAGAGGAGGAGAGCTATCTGCGCGGGGAGGTACATATGAAATTAAATATCTTTATTTCAATGACAGGGGATGACATGTTAGAAGGAATAGATCAACTTCATGGGAGCATATTCGGCGATTCTGAAGGGTTAGCCGTCAAAATGAAAACCAAACCTGATTTGCTGGTGCTGACTGCTATGGATGGGGAAAAAGTGATTGGGTATAAAATGGGATACCGCCTGAATGAGGATACCTTTTATAGTTGGCTAGGCGGAGTGGATCCTCAATACAGGCGAAATGGTATTGCTTCTAAGTTAATGGAAAAGCAGCATGAACACTTAACAGAAATGGGGTATAAGATGGTCCGGACGAAGACGATGAACAAATGGAGAGGGATGCTGATTCTGAATCTTAAGCATAGATTCGATGTTATCGAAACCTGCACCGATGAAAAAGGAATACATAAGATCGTGCTGGAGAAAAGGTTACCAATGTAAGGCTGCTGAAAAAGGCAGCCTTTCTTTATTTGTTCATGAAATATACCATAATTACCGGAAAAATATACATTCACCCTGTCCTTTTAGGGCTCAACTATATATGTATACATATGAAAGGGTTGCGATTCTCGAATCTGCCAATCCGAATGTAGCAGAATTCGAGAATATAAATTGTGGAGGGATGTATATGAGTTCACTTTTGGTAAATGAAAAGCCTATTTTAATACTTCCGTCATTGGCGGAAAAGCTGGGACTGAATGAGGCGGTGCTCCTTCAGCAGATTCATTATTGGCTTGTGAGGAGCAGGCATCTAAAAGAAGGGCGCAAATGGATTTACAATACCTATAAAGACTGGAAAAAGCAGATGCCATTCTGGTCTCATGCGACGATCGGACGTACCATTCGTTCCCTTGAGGAGAGAGGATACTTGGTATCTGCGAATTTTAATGCCAGTAAAATGGATAAGACCAAATGGTACACAATTGATTATCAAAAACTGGCTGAATGGGAAGAATCACTTGGCATGGAACATCGAGAATCACAGTCTGAAGAACTGAATATAACAGATTGCGACTCCGAAGATGACAATGTGCAGCAACCAATACCAGAGATTACTACAGAGACTACAACAGAGAAAAAAGATATCCCTTATGCTGCGGTTATCGAATACCTGAACAGCCAAACCCAATCAGCTTACCGGACAGGCTCGAAGAAGACGAAGAATCTGATCCGGGCACGATGGCTGGAGGGATTCAGGCTGGAGGATTTTAAAAAAGTGATCGACCTGAAGGCAGAGGAATGGCTGCATGACCCGTATTGGCGGAAGTTCCTGAGGCCGGAGACGCTGTTTGGCACCCGTTTTGAATCGTACCTGAATCAAAAGCCTCTTACAAAGCAGCTGCGGGAGGAGGATTTCAACCTTGATGACTAAACGGGAGACGTATACGCTGCTGGCGCTAATTGCCGTTTATTACGAGCAGTTTGAGGTGAATCAGCAGAAAATTGATTATTGGCACGAGTTGCTGCATCCTTATGAGATTGAAGAACTGCAGCTGAATTTGTATCGTCATGTGGAGGAGTCCCCATATTCACCGAAGATTTCGGATCTGGTGCGGAAACCTATGGCTGTATCCAGAGCCATTCCGGATTGCCGGGATACGGCCCTTATTGTGCCGACATCCTGGAAGCCGGCAAGGGAGGAAGTGGTTCAGGCGGAGCTAGCGAAAATGCGGGAGATTCTGGGGATAGCCAGAGGTGAAGTCTGATGCTGGGGTATGGGCTATACAGTCAGGAGGCAGAAGAGGCGGCGGTGGGGGCACTGTTCTTGGAGGATGGGCTGATCAAAGATTGTAAGCTGCGGCCGGAACACTTTTATTTATCGAGATTAAAGCGGCTGATGACGATTATCCTGCAGCTTGATGCGAAGGGGAAGCCGGTTGATGTGATTTCAGTTGTGGAAGAAGCGGGCCACCACAATCTTGAGAGCATTGGGGGAATCGGCTATATTACCGAGATTGCGGGAAGTGTGCCGACTGCAGCGAACTTTACATTTTATCAGGATACCGTTTTTGAATATTACCAAAAGCGCAAAGCTGTTGAGATTGCGGGGCGGATTCAGGAGAGTGCGCAGACCGGAGACATATCCTGTACTTTGAGGGATGGCATTCAGGATCTTATGCAGATTGAGGATCTTGTTGGTGATGATGACCTGGGGGATGTTGTGCCTTCTTTGGTCGAGCTTTACGGGGAAGCTGAGAAGGATCTTGGCGAAATGACCGGGATTCCGTCAGGTTTTAGGAGTCTGGACAAGCTGACCGGAGGATTCCAGGAGTCTGATTTGATTATTGTTGGAGCGCGCCCCAGTGTTGGGAAAACAGCCTTTGCTCTGAACATGGCCATGAACGCAGCTGATCAGAATACGGCCCTTATTTTTTCACTGGAGATGTCCAAAAAGCAGCTCCTGAAAAGGATGATCAGCTGTAAAGGAGAAATCAGCTCGATAAAACTCCGGAATCCGAAGCGTTATTTCGGTGAGGGAGACTGGACTCAATTTTCCAGTGTGATGGGGTCATTCGGTGAGGTGAATCTGCATATTTTTGACCGGGCGGGAATGAATATTGGATACATCTGGTCCAAGGTCAGAAAAGCACGCCGGGAGTACGGAGAGGGGAAACGGATGCTGGTGGTGATTGATTATCTGCAGCTGATTTCGGGGGATCCGGGGCATCAGAACCGTCAGGCGGAAATCAGCGAAATCAGCCGGAAGCTGAAGACGATGGCCAGGGAATTGAATGTAGCGGTAATTGCCTTGTCGTAGCTGAGCCGGGGCGTGGAAAGCAGGCAGGACAAGCGGCCGATGCTATCAGATTTGCGTGAGAGCGGGCAGATTGAGCAGGATGCAGACTTGATTGCGTTTTTATACCGTGATGATTATTACGATAAGGACTCCGACCGTAAGGATACGATAGAGATTATCCTCGCCAAACAGCGGAATGGGCCGATTGGGACAGTTCGGCTGGCGTTTATGAAGGAGATTGGGAAGTTTGGGGAGCTGCAGCAGGGGAGTTAGGGGGAGTAGTCGGGTGGAATAGAGGGGCTTAGATGTCAAGACTGAGGGTGAGCGGCGCTAATCAAGGAGAATAGAGCCGCTTAGAGGGAAAGCCCGGCGGTGAGCGGCCCTAATCAGGTCGAATAGAGACCTGATTAGGGACAGGTGATCTGCCCCATCAGATGGTTTTCAAATACCCCTCATTTTGGATATCAATGTCAAATTGGATATCAGACTTTAAAGTTGGATAATAAACCGACCGCCAGTTTTTCAAATCTTTTCGGCTGATTTTCGTGCGGTACAATTGCCCCAAGCCGAGTATATCTGCTTCGCTCTTCTGGAGTTTGGCCAGCATGTCATTAAACCGGCTTGTCAGCATGCGCCTTAATTCTTTTTTAATCATGGCATCGGTGGTTTTGCCCCTGGTTTCCAGGAGGACCACCTTTAGTTTGACACGGCTTTTGAGATAAGGCTGGTTATTCTTAAATTCAATATAATGGTCCATCGAGTTTGCGGTGATCATGACACTTGCATGATTCAGAACTTCAATTTGTCCATGGGTGCTTTCATTGTTGAAAGCGTTGAATAGCAGGGTTTCGTCATTACTGATCTGCTCAACCATCTTTCCGTTTTTGATAACGGCCGATCCGGTTTGCCGGTAAGATGTCGTTTCTCCCGTAGCAATCATGGGGATCGCTACATCACGTGTATACGAATGGATGCTGCGGTACACTTCCCATATTCGTGTAAGAGCAATTTCCGGGTTCCAGCCTGCATTTTTTTCAAAGAATTCGAACATGTTGGTTCCCTGTAGGTTCTTTGAAGTGGAAAGAATCGAAAAAAACTCATCCAGGTTCTGGTCACAAATTGTAATGAGTGCTTTGGGTGATACTTCCCGAGATCTGATGAAACCGGCAATAATATCTTTCATGCCTTCCTCAGCCGTTTTCCTCTCAATCATAATGACCTTGACGTGAAGGAGGTCAATCGTGCTCTCCATGTTCCGGCTGATTGCATCGATTGCATGGGAAATGGTCTCACCGGTTCCGCTGACGATTTTCACTTCAACCTTATCTTCCACAGGTTCAGGGATCTTTAGAAATACTTTGTATTTACCCTCCTCATCTGTAGAAATGCCAAGAACGATGGGGAGTGTCCGATGGTTGATATCCCTGATGTCCCAGCAGCCGGTCAATATTATGACTGTCAGAAGCAGACAGAGTGCAATAGAGATGTTGGATTTCCATTTACATGTTTTCATGATTACTCTTCCTCTTCATGCGATATCCAAAGAATAATAGTGAAAAAGGAACGGCCATCAGGATGTAAAACCGTAAAAATGTATTCCACCAAAATAATTGCTCAACCGCCCTCCAGTCTGGAATGAAAAAACAGGAAATGTACACTAAAGCCGACAGGGCAAGCAGTAACTTTACCGGTTTAATCGCAGGCAGATAATGATTTGCAATCCGGACTGCTTTCCATGACACAAGTGCAATATAAAGCATGACAAAGCAGATCAGGCTTAACAGGAAAAACATGGTGACCCTGTCGAACATCAGCCAATTAATATTGATGGCATCCACGGCTATTACATAGGGGAGGAAGGTTGTAGCCGAGGTTGCCTGCCCAAAGGTCAGGACTGGAATATAGACTGAAAAAAGGAAAAAGGGAATAAGAAATGCAGCGGCCCATAATACATATTTTCTGTCATAAGAGAAATAAGGCTGGACAAAGCCGAGAAAGAGAAAGCCTCCAGAGAAAGCGAAAAAGCTTTCAAAGTATGTTCTCTTCATAAGGAATCCGAGATCTGCATCTAAAGGAACGATGTACCTCCAGTCTGCGTTTTGGAAAGAAGTAAAGAAGATAAAGATGATTACGGGAAGAAATAAAAGGGACAGGAGAAGTCCTGTGCGAAAAATCGTTTCAACTCCTTTGACCGCTATATAGGTCGAGATGGAAATCAGTAAAAGCATGATTGCCCATAAAGGAGTATTTGATAAAAAGACGATGGTAATGATTTCGGCATAAGCCCGGACCGTAATCAATAAGATCATGCTGAAATAGAAGAAAACCGGAATAATAAAAAAGATAGCTGTCCCTTTTCCGATCCCTGCATAGATTTGAATGATGTCTTTTTTCGGAAAATAGCTAAGTCCCTTCATATATACAGTGATAAAAAAGAAATGAATGGCCACGCCGATCAGAACAGGAAGCCAGTGGCCCTGTTCTGTACTCGAAATCACATTGCCTGGATACATAAAGAAAATAAGGCCTAAATGACTAATGACATACATCAGCATGACATGCAAACTTTTATCCGCCATTGCTTTCATTCCCTTTTACATTTAAGTAGAGATAGGACTTGCCATAGGTATTGAGGCTTGCCAGATAAGCGCAAATGAAAACCAAACCGGCAACCAGTCCCAGGATGCCAAATATCGCTGCCAGAAGCACAATGGCATACTTGAAAAGCCGGATGGCAACAGTATTCTGAAATCCTACGATAGTTGAGTTGGCGATGGTAGTAGCGGCAAGAATGATGATTAGGAGATTGCTGACTAATTTCGCTTCCACGGCAGCCTGCCCCAGAATAATTCCTCCAACCATTGTAATGGTGGGGCCTATGGATTTTGGCAGTCTTACACTGGCTTCCAGGATTAATTCCAGAATAAGCAGCATAAAAATAATTTCCACCAAGGCTGGATAAGGTACGCCTTCACGGCTTTGGGCAACTGATAAAGCCAGCTGGATCTGAAGGACTTCAGGGTTTACGGAAACCAGTGCCACATAAAGCCCGGGTGTGATCAGTGTGATTAAAATGCCGATGATTCTGATTAGCCTGATTGCCAGCATGATAGGCAGGGGGAAATTTCGGTCATTTTCAGCAGCGAACATATCCCAGAACAGATTTGGAAGAATAAGCGCAAAAGGCAAGCGATCCACGAACAGAATTACTTTTCCTTTTCTCAGATTCTGGACCGCATGATGGGGAAGCTCGGTTGTATTAAATTTAGAGATAGCGTTCCAAGATGGAAAACCAAGCATTTTGGCAAGCCCCTGCAGATCACCTGCTTCCATTTGGATGTTCTTTTCAATATGATCACGGATGCTGTTAACCAGCTCTATATCTGCTTCACCCTCTATATACAGCATGGAAAGTTTGTTATTGCGGCTGCGGCCGGCTGAGAATGAGTCGATTCTGATTTTGTCCGAGTTCACCAGTTTTCGGACGATGCCGATATTCGTATCAATTCCTTCTGTAAAAGCATCCAATGCTCCTTGAATCACATTTTCGTTTGTGGGTGAATCAACCGAGCGATCAAGCATAGGCGGAACAGGCTCCATAATGATAAAACGGTCGGTGTTTTCAAAATGTATGATCAGTTTGCCTTCAAATATGGATGAAATGGCCTTTCGGACATCCCCCTCCATCACTTCTCCTATTGCCTCCCATAAATCCTGAGGGTGCTGATTCAGGGAAAGGAGGCTCTCTGCAAGCTTGTGCAGCACTGTTCTCGTTTTGATAAAATCAATGAGTGTATTAAATCCCATCAGCATCACGGCAGCATCCGCAAGATAGTCCCTTTGAAGATGAAAATCGCTATTGTTGCCAAGCTCTGCTTTTATTTCATTAATAAAACGGTCCATGGCGGGTTACCCCTTTATAAAGACATAAATATTATTATTCTTCGCTTGCTGGAAAATTTTATTCCTATCAACTTTATTTGGCGGTTAACCTCGGCTAAGAGTTCATCCAGGACCAAGATTAAAGGGGCATAATTTATGCGGGAGGAAAGAAGAATGAAAATTATCGCAGTTCACGAACATCCTTATTTATTGGATAGTGCAGTTCAATATTTCTGGGAGAAGTGGGGATCAGGTGAAAACTTCACTTTTTACCAGGATTGCATGATTCACTCCGGGAATACAGATGACGGAATCCCAAGGTTTTATGCAGCTATCCAGGATGAGGAAATCATTGGCATATATGCCTTAATCCGCAATGATCTCAATAGCCGGCAGGATCTGCAGCCGTGGCTTGCCTGTCTGTACATTGATCCCGGCAGCCGAGGACAGAAGCTTGGATCCAGCCTGCTTGATCATGCTATTGAAGAAGCGGCAAAGCTTGGTTTTAAAAAACTCTATCTCCAGACAGATTTAAAAGGGTATTATGAAAAATATGGCTGGTTGCATAGAGGAGAGGTTTTCGGGGCGGGCGGCGGTTCCATTCAGTTTTATGAAAAGGGGACAGGCGCATAAAACAAAACGCTCAGGAAAAAACCTGAGCGTTTAGCTGTATGCTTATGATCTTTTTCCAAAAAACGTGCCGGTTACTTCCTGCTCCTGCAGGGACAGAAGCTGAGAGACGGTAATGAATTCGTAGCCCTCTTTTTCCAGATAAGTCAGGAGTTCCGGCAGTGCTTGAGCAGTTGGCATATGGATGTCGTGCATTAAGACGATCGAGCCTGGCACGGCATTAGCCTTCACTATTTTTTTGATTGAATGGGCATTGAGTGTTTTCCAATCGAGTGAATCAACAGACCACAGAATAAGCGGTGTTTGGGCCATTCCGGCAATCTTCTTCACATCCTCATTCATGGCGCCATAAGGCGGGCGGACGGTTGCGGGAAGCTGGCCGCTGGCTTCTTTGATTTTGGCGCTGGCTTCTTCCATTTCTTTGCGGATTTCTTTTGCGCCGAGGGAGGAAAGATCCGCATGACTGTTACTGTGGTTGCCGATTTCATGACCTTCTTCTGCCACCTGGCTTGCAAGGGCAGGATAAAATTGCGCCTGGCTGCCAAGCATATAAAAGGTAGCCTTTGCATTATGCCTTTTTAAGATATCCAGGATTAGCGGTGTTACTTTTGGGTGTGGCCCATCGTCAAAAGTAAGGGCAATGTACTTGCCGGCCGGATCCAGCGGAGCTGTTTCTGGTTCGCTCACTTCCGGTTCAGGAGCCTGAATGTCAGGAAGCTCCAAATGCCGGATGATTTCATCCTTTAAGAGGGGACGAATCTGTTCGATGGGAACTTTCACTTTTACTGCACCGGCTGCACCGGCCGCGATTTCATATTCGTTAAAATAAAGCGTGAAATGCTTGCCGCTTAGTGCCCATTTCCAGTTCAGCGGATTTTCAAGCGCCTCGTCAAGGAAGTCCTCAAACAGATAGTCCTGGAGTTCTTCCTTCTCGCCCATTTGATTTTTTATCAGCGTCCTGAGTGTCGCCAGGGATTCCTCATCCATATGGATAACATCCTCAAGCTGAACCATTTTCTGCTTGCCGATATCGACGGTGAACGTTTTAACCTCAGCCTGGCCGTTTGCGCCGCCGGAATATCGGTAGGCCTCAAAAACTAGGGTGTACATGGTATCGGAGATTTTTTTAGGCTCTGCCTTAATATTAAGATGGGCACGGAATTCCTTACTGTCCATCAGCTGCCGGTTTGCTTTGACCGTCTTCAGAAATTCTGATTCCTGAGCCTGAATCCAATCTTTCATCGGTTTGTTCAAATTCTCGAATTTCGTTATCGGAGTACTAATCGCAAGGGTATAAGATTTCGTTTCCTTTGTCCGGGTTTCAAGATTTAATCCGGGGAAAGCTGCCGGGGAAGTGGTTTCTGTTCTCGAAAAAGCCTGGAGACTGCTGTCTGCTCCAGAGCTGATGAAGTAATAAATGCCTGCAATGAAGACGAAGATGACGGCCCATGAAGGCCCTTTTAGCCGCTTAAGCAATGATATCCTTTCCTTTCCTGCCTTATGAAATTATGACTCTCCAAATATATAATTATATCAGGTGTCCCACCGGAAATCATTGGTGGAATGAAAAATTCACCATTTACTTTTAAAATAATTTAGTATAAAATAGCACTTTAATCCGACTAAAAAGATAAGAAAAGGAGTGAATGAAGTTGGCTCAAGTTGAAATGAAAAATAAATCATGGATTTCAGCACCTACAACAGTTGTTTCAAACTTAAATCCGATTCAAAAGCCATTTGTTGCAGCTGGTGTTCTTGCGGCTATCATTTTGTTCATTTCTATCATAAATGCAGCAGACATGACGCAGGGAGTATTATTCATTATTGGAATTGCAATCGGCATGACCCTGCTGCACGCACGGTTCGGCTTTACGTCTGCCTTCAGGCGATTTGCCAGCGTGGGAAACGGGCAGGGGCTGCAGGCGCATATGCTGATGCTGGCCGTTGCTTCAGCATTGTTTGCGGTTATTTTAAGCACTGGCTTCAGTTTTACAGGAATTGAGCCTAAAGGATATGTGTCTCCTGTAGGAGTCAGTGTCCTATTTGGTTCCTTTATTTTTGGAATTGGGATGCAGCTTGGGAATGGCTGTGCATCCGGTACATTGTACTCTGTAGGGGGAGGGCAATCCTCCATGATCCTTACGCTTATTTCTTTCATCGCTGGTTCCACGATCGGAGCGTATCACTTCTCATTCTGGATGGAAGAAACACCAGCATTGCCGCCGATTTCTTTGGCTACCTCTACGGGTCTTGGATATGGCGGGGCATTGGTTGTTCAGCTTGCTGTATTTGGCCTGATCTATTGGGTAACCCTTCAAATCGCGAAAAAGCGCAAAGCGCCAATGATGAAAGCATTGCCTACAACGGCTGGATGGAAAAAAGTGCTGAGAGGTTCATGGCCTTTGTTCGCAGCAGCAATCGTTCTGGCTGTGCTGAATGCACTGACTCTTACTGTCCGCGGAACGCCTTGGGGCATCACATCCGCATTCGCATTATGGGGCGGAAAAGCACTGATGGCAATGGGCATCGACGTAACATCATGGGGTTATTTTGCGACTGAACCGAACCTGGCAGCATTGAAAAACACAGTGCTGGCTGATTCTACTAGCGTCATGAACTTCGGCATCATCCTGGGTGCCTTCATTTCAGCGGCATCACAGGGAACGTTCAAGCCTGGCAAAATCAAGCCGGGTGTTGCAGGTGCTGCGGTTGTCGGCGGACTGCTGATGGGATATGGTTCCCGCCTTGCATTCGGCTGCAACATCGGTGCCTACTTCGGAGGAATCGCATCTTTCAGCCTGCACGGCTGGGTATGGGCGATCATGGCTATGCTCGGAACAGGTGTAGCGCTGTTCATCCGTCCGCTGTTTGGATTGAAGAACCCGAAATCTACTGATTCGGTTTGTTAATAGGTACCTGGCACTCTTGGTGAGTGCCAGGTTTTTTTTGTCAAAAAATCAGTTCCTGCTGTCAAATTGATGACTCTCCAGCAGCTGCATCTGTATATCCTCGACTAGTGTTGTAACGTTCTGTTAAAAGGAAGACTGCCACTTCCGAGACTTTCCTACTATTAGTAACTAAGTAACATTTTTTCAAAAATATTGAATTTTAGGAAAAAGTAATCTATTAATATTTCCATACTCGAAATATAATGAGTTGCAAATAATAGAGGAGGGATTCTATGAGAAAGAAAAAGCTTCTCAGATCTGCAGCTTTGTTAGCGGTCATTTCTATGACTCTATCATCATTTGCTTACACGCCTGCCAATGCAGCTGTGAAAGAGAAACCGGCACAGGCAGCACCAATCGAGGAGGCAAAGTCTCAGCCGATTTATTCATATGAAGAGGCGATTCGTGAGACGGTCTATGTCGAATCCACACTGGATTCGGATGAAAACGGAAAACAAGACAGAATTGCCGTGGATATCATTCGTCCGAAAGAAACAGAAGAGGGACTCAAGGTTCCCGTGATCATGGATGCGAGTCCGTATTATGAGAGTATGGGGCGGGGAAATGAAAGTGAAGTGAAAGACGGGGATAAGGATGGCATTAATGAGAAGTTTCCTCTATTTTATGATAATTATTTTGTTCCAAGAGGTTATGCAGTCGCTTTGCCCGAGATGGTTGGGACGAACAATTCTGATGGCTGTCCGACAACAGGCGGATATGAGGAAATTGAAAGCATCCGGGTTGTAATTGACTGGATGAATGGCAGAGCAAAAGCATGGGATCATGATAATAATGAAGTGAAAGCAGATTGGACAACCGGGAATGTCGGAATGATTGGAAAGTCCTATGACGGCACGCTGGCCAATGGGGTTGCCGCTACAGGAGTGGAAGGCTTAAAGACAATTGTTCCAATTGGTGCCATTAGCAGCTGGTACAATTATTATCGCCATGAGGGGCTTACATATTACAACAACGGGCCAGGAGGCCTGGCAAGCAGAGTGGCCAGCAGCTCCCGCAAAGAGGCCTGTAAGCCGGTGTTTGATCGCTTGAATGCGGAAGCGGATGACCCATCGGGAGATTATAATGAGTTTTGGGATGAAAGAAATTACGTTAAGGACGTAAAAAATGTAAAAGCAAGTGTGTTTGCAGTTCATGGATTAAATGATTTCAATGTAAAAATGAATCACCTCGCGGATTGGTGGATAGCTCTATCCAAAGAAGATGTTCCGAGAAAACTATGGCTCACGCAAACGGGCCATGTCGATCCATTTGACTTCCGAAGAGCAGAGTGGGTTGATACACTGCAGCGCTGGTTTGACTACTGGCTGATGGATATTGAGAACGGCATTATGGACGAGCCTGCCGTTGATATTGAAAGAGGTGCGGATAATTGGGAAACCCAAACCTCATGGCCCGATCAAAATGCAGCAAATGTAAAAATACGATTAGCGCCAGGTGAGAATGAAGAGACAAATGGCATGCTGACAACTGGACCTGTGAAGGGCAATTTTCAGCAATCCTTTACAGATAACCCGACACAAACTGAGCAGCAGATGGTCACCAATGAAACGGCTGTCAAAAGCGACCGCCTGGCATTTTTATCTCCACAGCTTGCAGAAGATGTCCGTTTGAGTGGCATTCCTGAAATTTCACTTCGGGCAAAGGTCAATAAGGAAGACTCTAATTTGACAGTTCTCATTGTAGATTATGGAACGGATACCCGCATTCATCATGAAGGCCCGGGAGAGGGAGTGCGAACTCTCAATACAGAAAGCTGTTGGGGAGAAAGTATCTCAACTGATGATGCATGCTACAAAGAAACAGAAAAAACTACTCACACAGCACCATATGAAGTCGTGACAAGAGGATGGTTTGATCCGAAAAACTGGAAAACGATTGAGAAGGAGGAACCTTTAAAAGGAGGCAAGAATTATAAGTTTGAGTGGAGTGTTTTGCCTGAAGACTATGTATTTAAGAAAGGTCACCGAATCGGCATTATCATCGCCGGAAGCGACCGAAGACGTACCATTCCATCCACAACAGAGGCCACGTTTGAAGTAAAGCTCGGGCAAAGTTACATCAGCCTGCCTGTTGTGGGCGGAAAAAAGGCAGTTGGATTTTAATAGAATAAAAGAGCCGGGTCTGCAGCAAGTGCAGACTCGTTTTTTATTTCTCAGCAAAATAAGAAGGTGAATTGTTTACGCAAGCTCCAGTTCAAAACACAGTTCTTCCTGCTGTGTATCTTCAAACCACTTCATCCCAGCCGGGGTCATGCCGATTTTCCGGAGCACCTTCCCGGAAGCAGGGTTGGCCGGATCCACAGCCGCAATCACTTTCCGGATACGCGGGCAATTTTTCCTTATAACAGCCAAGCATGCAGCGGATGCTTCTGCAGCATATCCTTTTCCCCAGTAATGCTGATTAAAATGATAAATAAGCTCGGCTTCATGTTCATCTTCTGCCGGGTTAAACCCGCAAACCCCAATGATGGCAGAGGTTTCTTTTTGCAGAACAGTGTAAACCGAGTAGCCCTTTTCATTTTGCAGCTCCCTATAAAAATCGATAGAGCGCTCGATACGGCTTTTAGTACTGGCGCCGCCGCAGTATTTCATTACCTCGGGGCTGCCCCAAATCTCATAAACGGCTTCCAGGTCATCTCCCTGCATGGTCCGGAGCAGGAGCCGTTCTGTTTCAAAAGGAATGGACATTCTATCACCTCGCATGGTTTCTTATTCTATGGAATTATTATAAGATAGAGTAAGGAAAAACGTTAGGAGTTTTTGTCATGCACGTACTCTATAAATCTTTGATTTTGGGAATGGCCGCCGTCATCCAGGGAATCGCGATGACTTTTTTCTTGTTTCCGCATTTTATCCCGTCGGGTGGCGCTGCAAGTCTGGCAGTACTATTAAATTATCTGATGAATACACCTTATTCGGTCACATTGTGGGTGCTGAACGCAGGCCTTCTCCTCGCAGCAGCAAAGTGGCTGGGGAAAAGCAGTGTAATCTGGACGCTCTATTGTGTATCAGTCACTTCCGTAACAATCGATCTTCTGACTCCCTTAGCATCAGAGCCACTTAATCCGGTCCTGTTGGATTTACTGCTGGGTGCTGTTATTTTCGGAATAGGAGTCGGCATTTTATTCCGGATGGGGGCTTCCTCCGGTGGCATGGATATCCTAGCGCTAATCATCTCTAAAGCAAGGGGAAGTGCGCCGGGACGGACATTATTTTACATAAATGGCTGTCTGCTGCTTCTTACGGGGGTTGTCGTGGACTGGAAGGTCATTGTGTATGCCGTGATCTGCCAGATGATCGGAACTCGGATGATTGATCTTCTCTACAGGCTGGATATAAAAATACTGGCGGAGAAATATAAGATTCATTATTAAAGGGAGGGCCACATGGGTCTTTTCTTTTTTTCTGAAAAATTATTATCTATCAGAAAAAAGGAGTATCTATGATTCAAGACAAAGAGAATAGCCAAAAGTACAAGGGTGAAGAAGAGGACAATGGCTGGGATGTAGGGGAGAATATATATGAAGCGGGTGAACAGCTGGCGGATGAAGGCTGTCTTGGCTGTGCTGGCGGGTGTTTTTTTCAAGCCTTATTTCTTGTGATGACCCCGCTGTACTTTTTTCTGACATAGAAAGGACAGGGGGGAACCCTGTCCCCTAATTTACTCTGAGTTATGGCATTACTTCAGGGAGTAAACCCTCATCAGCGGATGCTCGCCCGATTGATCCGGTGTTCCTTCCTTGCAGCTGCCGTTGCATGCAGCCGGATTTCTTCATCTGTTAATGGGATGACTTTCGGAACCGGAACCGGCTTCCCGCTTTCATCTACGGCAACCATGGTCAGGAAGGACTCGGTCGTCAGTGTGCTTTCGCCTGTCAGGAGGTTCGTAGACGTGACTTTCACGTAAATCTCCATTGATGTCCGGCCAGTGGAAGTGACATAGGCTTCCAGGCTTAACGCATCCCCGACTTTAGCAGACGAGAGGAAATCGACCGAGTCAATGGAGGCAGTCACGACCGCGCTGTTGGCATGCTTCATAGCCGCCAGTGCCGCAATTTCGTCAATATAGGCCAGCACTTTTCCGCCAAAGATCGTCTGCAGATGGTTCGTGTCAGGCGGGAGGACCAATCGGGTCTGGACGGTTTTCGACACTTCTGTTGAATGGGTATTCTCTGCAGTTTCCGCTTCAAGCCATTGGGCCAGCAGTTTTTCCCTGGCCTGGCGCGCGGCATCCACCATCACGGCCAATGCCCCGGTGGCTTCTGCTATGCCGCGTGTTTTCAGGCCGCAGTCCGGGTTAATCCAGAACAGCCTTGGATCCAGGACCTTCAGTGCCCGGTCAATATTACGGGTCATTTCCTCCACACTTGGTACCCGTGGACTGTGAATATCATAAATGCCAAGTCCAATGCCCTTCGAATAGATGCTTTCCTCAAAGGCCCCAATCAGCTCGCCATGGCTTCTGGAGGTTTCGATGGAAATGACATCTGCATCCAGTGCATCAATGGCTTCGATAATATCTTTGAAATTGGAGTAGCACATATGGGTATGGATTTGGGTATCATTTTTCACAGATGCCGTAGCCAGTTTAAAGGCATCCACAGCTGCATGCAGGTAGCTGTCCCAATTCTCCCTTTTTAAAGGAAGCCCTTCCCTTAGTGCGGGCTCATCCACCTGGATCATCCGGATACCGTGCTCCTCAAGGGTTTCGATCTCTTTTCTTAATGCCAGAGCAATCTGGTTTGCTACTGCATAGCGGGGCAGATCATTCCGGACAAATGACCAGTTCAGAATGGTGATAGGTCCTGTCAGCATCCCTTTTACCGGCTTGGATGTCAGAGACTGCGCATAGACGGATTCCTTCAGTGTCATCGGTGCCTTGAAAAACACATCCCCATAAATGATCGGCGGTTTGACACACCGTGACCCATAGGATTGCACCCAGCCCCATTTCGTGAATTGAAAGCCACCCAGCTTTTCGCCGAAATATTCAACCATGTCGGTCCGCTCGAATTCCCCGTGGACCAGCACATCCAATCCCAGATCTTCCTGAATGCTGATCCATTTTTTGATCTCAGCCTGTATAAATTGTTCATAGGCCTCATGTGTGATCTCGTCTTTACGCCATTTAAGGCGCTCTTTCCGGACCTCAGCTGTCTGTGGAAGGCTGCCGATGGTGGTTGTTGGAAGAATCGGCAGCTTAAAGGCAGCTTCCTGCGCCTGATGCCGGACTTCAAACGGAGCGGACCGTTCCCTGTTCAATGCCTGAAGGTTCGCCATTTTTTCTCTTACCTCCTGATGCTTTCGTTCGGGCAGGTCCGCGAATGTTCGGTTGGCAGCTGAGCTTGCGGCTATTTCATCGGCCGCTTTCTCTCTGCTGTTTTGAAGTCCATCTGAAAGAATGGCGATTTCCCGCAGCTTTTCATTCGCAAAAGAGAGGCTGTTTTTTAATACAGGATGCAATTCTTCTTCATTTTTAACAGTAACCGGAACATGCAGGAGAGAAGAAGCCGGCTGGACAATCAGGTTCTCAGTGTATTCGGAAACTTCCTCCAGCAGCCTGAAGCATTTCTCCAAATCAGCTCTCCAAATATTGCGGCCATCAATCACACCGACGGCCAGCGTTTTATCCTTTGGAAATCCAAATTTCTTCAAGGCTTCCAGGTTCCGTCCATCATCATGGACAAAATCAAGGCCTATTCCGTGAACAGGGAGGGAGACTAATTCTCTAAAAAATTCCACTGAATCAAAATAAGTCTGAAGAATCAGCTTGATGCCCGGGACTGCTTCGCTTAATAGCCCGTACACATCTTTAAAAAGCTGGTTGTCTTCATGGGTGAGCGTGCTGCATAGAATCGGCTCATCCATCTGCACCCATTCAGCACCGGCTTCCTCAAGCTCTTTGAGTATCTGGGCATACAAAGGCACAAACAGGTGCACCATTTGCGCGAGTTCGGCCTTTTTATAGCCTTTCGCTAATTTGACAAAGGTGATGGGGCCGATGATGACCGGTTTGCCTGTGATGCCGAGCTTTTGCTTCGCTTCTTTAAAGAACTGAAGCGGCCGGTTTTCAGACAGGAAAGGAGTATGCTGGTCCAGCTCGGGAACGATATAATGGTAGTTGGTGTTAAACCATTTTGTCATTTCACACGCAACAGCAGAAGCGCTTCCCCGGGCCATATCAAAATAGGTCTCCAATGTGACCTTGCCGCCGGTATAGTCGAAACGTTTTGGCACCAGCCCAAACATAACAGCCGTATCCAGCATGTGATCGTACATGCTCCAATCGCCGACAGGAACCAGATCAATGCCCTGGTCCAGCTGTTTTTTCAGATGATTCAGGCGCAGCTCCTCCATGTGCTTTAAAAAATCTTCTTTTTCAGTAGCGCCCTTCCAAAACTGCTCCAGCGCCTTTTTCCATTCTCTCTGTTCTCCAATACGAGGATATCCTAAGCTCGAACTCTTCACTTTACTCAATCTGACAACACTCCCGTCCTTTTTCTCTGTAAAATAAAAAATCTCTCTTTTCATTGAAAAGAGAGATAGTTGTGCATAGTTAAATAGAGTCGGGGCTTCCCCAACTTGCTTATCTCACTCCTCTCTATATACCCGTAGAGTACAAGTGCATACAACAGGCAGGTCTCCTGGCTCTGGTTCACCGCAGCTTAACCCTTCCCATTTCAGATGAAACAGTGGTTTGATATAAGCCGCTCCCCAATACAGTGGCGGGACCGCGCCGGCTTTTAACCGGTCTTCCCTTTTAACTGAACAAGATCGTTCAGCACCTGAAGCATTCGTTATGAAATTGTCTGGTTGTGCGGGTTTCGGGAACCCTCGCGAAAATTTAAAAAATTTAAATTTAAAGAAAATACTAGCATGGGATACTGATGCTGTCAAAAGATTTTTAGTACAGAACTCTCCACAAATAAAAAGCAGCGTATGCTTCCCATTTCTCCCAGCGGGCTGAATATTTCAGAATTTCCTCTCTCGCAGGCTTCCTTTCAGAGCCTGAGATCACTTTAATCGCATTGTGCAGGCCGACATCATCGATAGGAAAAGCGTTCGGGAAGCGCAGGCACCGCATGAGGACATAATGGGCGGTCCAGGGTCCGATGCCGCGTATTTTCGTTAGCCTTCTTTCGGCAGCTTTTACATCTCCCTCCTTAAGCAGGTCCTCTTTCGATAGCTCGCCATTTACCATTAAGCGAGCCACATCAATGAGATATTCACACTTTTTCACGGTCATTTTTAAGTCGGCCAGATCCTCCATGGTTAACCCCGCTATTGTTTCAGCAGAAGGAAAAAGCCAGTATCTGCTCCCGTCGTAATTCAGGCACTCCCCAAATTTTTCAACGAGCCGCCGCTTTAGTGTATATGCATATGTAAGGTTAATCTGCTGGCCAAGGATTCCCCAGGCAAGAGCCTCGAATAAATCGGGAATGCCCATCACCCGCAGTCCGAAAAATTGCTCAGCAGGCATTTTCAGCAAGGGGTCTGTTTGTGCCATCTCATAAAATGGGGTCAGGCTGGTCCCCAGGTCGAACCAATCATGAATATATGCGGCAATTTCTCCTTTCATTTGATGAGGGACAGGCTTATGAATCCTGACAGATAGAAAATGGTCTGCAGCGCTGCTTATTTCAAGCAGCAGCTTTTCATTTCTGATGGAAAGGGCGTGTCTAATTGTCTCCCCAGAAATCTCATAAAGGCATTCATTTGCCGATCGTGACAAATATCGCAGGTTTTCGGAAAAGCTGAAGTCAGGCGGGGTGAAAAGGACCAGGCCATTTTCAGCCTCTTTCCAGTTAACAAAATGAGAGTTCATTTGCATTCCTCCTTTTCTTTATTGTAAGTTTTCAGGATTACGTTATCTTGCGTTTATATTAAGGATTTCGCTGTTTTGGCCTCTTTTTTGTGTATACTTTTTAGCAGAGGTGAGTGCATGTGGCTTATGAACAGATTCCGGAAGAATATTGGAACGCAATAAAGGATTGCGACAAATCCTATGATGAGCTCTTTCTTTATGGCGTTAAAACGACAGGAATTTTCTGCAGGCCGTCGTGCCGGTCGAGAGTTCCCAATATTGGAAATGTCACTATTTTTAAAAATGCCGCTCAAGCACTGGCGCAAAATTTCAGGCCATGCAAGCGCTGCAAACCGGATGGCCTCAGCCTGCCTGCAGAAGTATGGATTAAGCAAATAACCGGGTGGATCGATCAGCATTATAAGGATCCGATTACATTACAGCAACTGGGGGACCTCTTTCATGGAAGTCCCTATCATTTGCAGCGGGTGTTCAAACGTGTCACCGGGAAGTCGCCCGCAGAATATATTCAGGATCTCCGGCTCGAAAAAGCCATCCATCTGCTGGAGGCAGGGGAGCAGTCGATAGCCGATGTCGGTGCATCAGCAGGATTCCCCAGCACCCCTTATTTTATCTCTTTATTTAAAAAGAAGCTGGGTACAACACCTGCTGCATATAGAAACAAAACAAGGGAGGAGCGGAAGAATGAACATTGAATGGGCGAAGCTTGAGGAAGGAGAATGGAGCCTGTATCTGGCCAGAACAGAAAAGGGCCTCTGCTATATAGGATGTGACTCGGAGTTTAAGGATTTTGAAAGGTCGCTGGGAAAATATTTTCCAGCTGCAGTGCTGGTGGAAAATAATAAAGCATTGCAGCCATACATGACCGAAATACAGGAATTTCTTCTGGGAAAAAGACAAGCATTTTCAATGGACCTGGATGTGAAAGGCACTCCGTTTCAAGAGGAAGTCTGGGAGGCACTGGCACATATCCCTTATGGACAAACAGTCACTTATTCTGACATCGCAGAGAAAATAAACAGGCCGCAGGCAGTAAGGGCAGCAGGGAAAGCAATCGGTGCTAATCCACTGTTAATCGCGGTTCCATGCCATCGTGTCATCGGCAAAAATGGTGCGATCACCGGCTACCGCGGGGGCATAGAAATGAAGCAGACTCTGCTTAAATTGGAGAAACAAGGCTGAAGAGATGGTCCTCTTCAGCCTTGTTTTTTCTGCAGCTCATTAAGGGAACTTTTCCCACTCTCATGCGTAGATATAGATAAGAATAAGGAGAAAGGGGAGGATGGTATGTATGGAGCGGATCCGATGTTTGGGCCAAAGCTTATCCTTATTGTAACGATTGCAGGAGTATTGATGTATTCATTTGAGCTGGGTTTGAGAAAATGGCTCAAGGTTGAGAAGAGAAAGTTTTTTTCTTATAACCATGTTAATGCTAAACATAAAAAAATCGATTGGACCATTCGGATTTCCTTCATGGTGCTCCTCTTTATTGGATTTGGAATTAATATTGAAAGAGACATCCAGGAATCGCTCTGGTATTGGGAGCCTTGGTTTTTGCTAATGTTATTAATCGTTGTTACGGAGACGGTTCAAGCGATTATGGAGTGGAAATTTGCCGAAAACCGCAGGGCTTTTATTGTAACTCTAGGCTGTTTGTTTTTTTCCATCATTTTGTTCATTACTGCCATTAAGACTGATTTTTTCTGGATGCTATAGAATGTAGCAGCTTGGTTAAAAAAAGCGGATATGCATACTGATGGGCTTTTTACTGAGGCGGTTAGTCTCCTTTTCGAAAATCATTTGAAATCCGTAATTTTAATGCGAAAGCATAGTACATTATAAATAAGCCCATTGAGTTTATTATTTAATTTATAATGACCAATTTTTGAACCAGTGCACTCAAGGGAAAAGCAAATAATAGGTCCATGATGAGGTTGGTTAAGGCATAAATTGAGAATCTGCAATGTAAAATGAAAGATCCACAAGTTAAAAAATGGCTCGTATATGAAAGCAGGGGCATCAAATATAAGAAATTTAGTGCCGCCTTTAAGAAGAGAAAGTGTAAGTAATTACCTGCGAAGAACAGTGTGACCGGCAAATATCTTTTTAAAGATTCTTTGGAAGAAACTTAATGACGATGGCTCATAAGATAATCGCATTGACTATTCTAAAGAAATTTGCCATCCGGATGCCACCCCATTTTATCCCCATCATGTGACATTTGGCTTTTTATTAAGTATAGATTTCATTACCCAATCTTTCATCCCTCTTAGTTTCGGATTATAATAAATTAAAGACTAGGAGGGAGTTTAATGCAAAGCATCACCTGCGAAAAAAGATCCTATCCCAGTGAGTTTCATTCGCACCAGCATGAATTTGGCCAGTTTCTTTTCCCGTTACAGGGATCCTTGGATATCAAGACGAAATGGCAGGAAATCAAGCTTAGCCCGGACTATTGCTTTTTCCTTCCGCAAGGGGTTGATCATAACTATAGGTCGATGGACCGGAATGAGTTTTTGATCCTGGATATCCCGATAGCTTATTTGCCGGAAGATTCCAGCAGCATGTACATTCAGCTGGATCAGCAATGGGCTTCGATCCGTTATTTGCTGCTTGAAGAGGCGGGGAATCAGGGGAGTGCATCCTCCCTGGCAGATTTGACCAGATATGTGGCCAGCAAACTGCAAATCGCCAAGCCCCCGTCGGTTGACTATATTCATAGGCATTTTAAGGAGTCCATCCGGCTTGAGACTTTAGCGAAAATCGAACATTATCATCCGGCCTATTATTCCGCATGGTTTAAGAAGAAAACCGGGAGAAGTCCCAAAGCCTATATATCTGATCTCCGTTTGAAAGAGGCGAAGCATTTATTAATGTCAACCTCCTGGTCCATGTCGGTGATCAGCGGGGAATTAGGCTTCGAAAATTCTTCCTCCTTTACCCGGTGGTTCACCCGCTGTGAAGGAATAGCACCACAAAAATACAGGATCCTTAAGAATGGATAAAAGGGATATTAAACTTGGTAAAGAAAATTCTCAGGAATTTTTCTAAGATAAGTTTAATGATTCCTTTTATCTTTTTTTATTGAGGTGATAACATGAACGGGAAAGCAGCTCCATTTTTTATATTGCTTGCCGGAGTGCTCTGGGGGACTACGGGTGCCACACAGGCATTTGCTCCGGAAAGCGCACACCCGATTGCCATCGGGGCTGCCCGTCTGGCGGCAGGTGGTTTATTTTTATTATTCATGGTTCTGATGGCAGGGAAACTGGACCTGAAAAATTGGCCAATTAAGAATACCCTGATGGCATCACTTTGTATGGCCCTGTACCAGCCATTGTTCTTTTCAGCGGTCACCCTTACAGGAGTGGCCATTGGTACCGTAACAGCGATCGGGAGTGCGCCGGTCTTATCGGGATTTCTTGAATGGCTCTATTTAAAAAAACGCCCGTCTGCCATTTGGTGGTGTTCTACCTTCTTGTCCGTTTTGGGATGTGTTTTGCTTTTCGTGAACAAAAATTCCGTTCAAATGGACCCGGCGGGACTATTCATGGCATTGGGGGCTGGTTTAACATTTGCATGCTATACACTTGTCAGCAGGGATCTGGTTGAAAATTATTCATCACTATCAGTCGTTGCCGTTGTATTCACACTAAGTGCCATCTTTCTATCGCCATTCTTAATTATTTTTGACATGTCCTGGCTTGGGAGTGTTCGGGGGTTGACTGTTAGCCTGCACCTGGGGATTCTGGCTACGGGAATTGCCTATTTCCTTTTTTCAAAAGGGCTTGTCTATGTTTCCTCTTCAACGGCTGTTACACTTGCGCTGGCCGAGCCTTTAACTGCAGCATTATTAGGTGTTTTTCTATTAGAGGAATCTTTAAACATGACTTCCTGGTTAGGGATCCTTCTCTTACTGCTTGGAATTGGTGTATTGATTGTGTCTTCAAAAGGTTCAGAAAGAGATCTTGAGCCTGGGGTGGTTCAGAAACATTGATATTCATATGGAAAGCCAAACTTCTCCCGGAGAAATTTGGCTTTCTTTTTTTGTAGCACAAAAAAGATTGCATTGTGAAATAAACTTCTTTATTATTTTTTGTAGAACAAAAAATAATCCGGAGGGTTTATGAAAGAACAAACCTTTACATCATTCGAACAATACGAAGAGTTTCTTAGAAATAAGATGATCCATAAAGCGAAAAAGAAAGGTCTTGAAAGTGAGGATCTTACAGAATATCTGAAAAAGCATGAGAATGATGCAGCGCGCATTTGGAAGGAAAATGATCTTCAGAAATGGCTGGAAAAAGACGGGTATGTGACCATAGCCGTTTGGAGGGACGAAAAAGGACAGCGGAAAATTGGTAGGGGCCGGCCCAAGAAGCCTGAAGGCCAAAAACTTAAGCATTCCATCCATGTCAGGCTGGACGAAGAGATGTTCAAAAAGCTGAATCATTTCTGCCAGGAAAAAAAGGTGGATGTTTCAGAAGCCATACGGATTCTTATCAATAATCTTTAAGCTCAAAGTCCAAATTCATAGGAAAAGGCAGGAAAACCAATGAATGATTCTGTAGAAAGTATAAGAAATGCCCCGGGTCCTTCAAAATCCAGGCGATTATGGATGGCGCTCGTGCTTGGTACTTTAGCAGCGTTTGCTCCGTTATCCATCGACATGTATTTGCCGGCTCTGCCTGATATCGCGAATGACCTGCATACCAAGCCGTCCCTTGTACAGCTAAGTTTAACCTTTTTTCTGCTCGGTCTATCCCTAGGCCAGCTGCTTGCAGGGCCGCTCAGTGATGTTCGCGGACGCCGAAAGCCGCTTCTTATAGGATTACTCATTTATTTTGGCGTTTCTTTGCTGTGCGCCTTTAGCCAGTCCATCTGGGGCTTGATTGTGCTGAGGTTTATTCAGGGTCTGGCCGGGGCAGCCGGGATTGTCATCTCCCGTGCGATTGTCCGGGATCTATACTCAGGCACGGAACTGACTAAGTTTTTCTCTCTGCTGGCTTTGGTGAATGGTGTGGCCCCCATCCTTGCTCCTATACTTGGCGGCCAGTTATTGCGGATTGCTCCCTGGCAGGGAGTGTTTATCGTTTTGAGTGTAATTGGCCTGGTGATGTTTCTTGTCGTACTATTTGGTTTGCCAGAGACGCTGCCAGACGGTTCCCGTTCACAGGGCGGCATAAAAAACACATTATCGACCTTTCAGCAGCTCTTATTGAATCGAAGTTTCATAGGGTATGCATTGTCGCAAGGCCTGGTGTTTGCCGCCATGTTTGCGTATATATCCGGCTCACCCTTCGTCCTTCAGAACATTTATGGGGCGACCCCGCAGATGTTCAGCCTGATCTTTGCCATCAATGGTCTCGGAATCATCATTTCCAGTCAAATAACGGGAAGACTGGCGGGGAGGATCAGCGAAAGGAAGCTTTTTACGGCTGGCATATGCATCTCTTTCATTGGGGCTATTGCTCTATTAATCATGCTTCTTTTAGATGCAGGCTTGTACGCTATTTTGCTGCCGTTATTCTTTGTTGTATCAAGTATTGGGGTGGTGAGTACTTCAGGCTTCTCGCTTGCCATGCAAAATCAGGGCAAGTCGGCAGGAAGTGCCTCTGCATTACTGGGGGTACTGTCCTTAATCTTTGGAGGTTGTGTGGCTCCCCTTGTCGGCTTAGGAGACAGCCCGGCGATATCGATGGGGATTGTCATAGCATGCGCAAGTGCCGGGGCTGTACTGTCCTATTTGTTCCTGGCAGCCCGGCCCAGCGGGAAATCCATTGATAATGAGAAGGCTGTGATGTAAATAATCTATTAATCCAGTAAAATGAATGATAAATGAAAGGGGAAATGAACAATGGATATACAGAAAATAATCACGACTCGCCGCAACATCAAAAAATTCAAACCGGATGCAGTGGAGCAAAGTGCCATCATCTCCTGGCTGGAGGCTGCGACCATGGCGCCCAACCACAAAATGACGGAGCCTTGGGAAGTTTTATTTGCTGGCCCGGAAACAAGGGCTAAGCTGAATCATAAAACCGATTTCGGGGGAGCGCCCATTGTGCTCGCGATTCTGTCCAAGCATGGAGCAACAGCTCTGGAGCGAACAGAGAATATGGCTGCCGTATCCTGCTTTATCCAGAACTTTATGCTGATGGCGTGGGAATCAGGCGTAGGGACTTTCTGGTCTTCTCTGGGGACTTCTGCCAAAGCCAGACTGACGTTAAATGTCCCTGAAGATTACGATGTCGTCGGTATCTTCGGTGTAGGATATCCTGCAGAAGTGCCGGAAGCGAAGCCGCGTACACAGATCAATAGCAAAATACGGCATTTATCATAAGTATTGTTTATAGGGCGCCTATCCACTGGAGGGCGCTTTTTTTGTTATTGTTAGAATATGGTATAATTTTGAAGTGGTAGATTAATAGAATGGCGAGAGGAGTTCATATGTTTTTCTTCCAGGCAATATTAATCATATTTATATGGGTGGCTCCCTTTTTCTTCTTTCAAAATGCTTATAAAAAAATGAGCAAAAAGGAACAGCAGGATGTGAAAATAGAGCTGAAGAACCCTTTCTTTTTCCTGACTTTTGGAGGCTGCTGCATAGGTTTTCAAGTCTTTATTACCGGCAGCATTTCAGAAATCAAAATCATTCAGCATATAGGCTCCGGATTAGTGTTCATCGGGCTGGTGACAGCATGCGTGTCTACATTCAGGCAGAGACAGTTTAAAAAGAGTTTTGCCCTAATGATGATTGGGATACTAGGGGCTATTTTTTATTTTTTCTAAGGTACGGTGAAGCTTATGACGAGAGAGTTTTCTTCTATATTGCTATTCCTCGCCATTATACTATCAGCTTGTAATCAAACCCCTGACCTCGAGCCGTATGATGGAAAAGCATTAAGGATTGCGGTCGTTGGAGACCCGCCAAGATTGGATGTAGACCAAGTGAAGTTTAATGAACTATCTATTGATGAACTTAGAGCTGAGGAATTAAGCTCTTATGAAGCAGTTATCATAACTGAAAAGAATCTTGCTAAAGCGGCTGAAGCCAAATATGCAGATACCTATGCAGAGTCATCCATTCCGTTCTTTTTTGTATCGGCAAGCAGTCATATCCCGTTTTTAGGTGAAGACACAGAATATAGTGATTCATGGAAGTGGGAGGCTGGCAAAAGCTATGCTGTGGGAGTTCTGACTTCCGAAGAAAATGATTCCCTTCAAACTTGGGAGTATGGGCTGTATAATGACGAATTGACCGATGAATCCATTCGTGATGTGTATTTGAGAATGTTTAAGACTCTTGATGAGCTCAAGCAATAAGGTGATCATTTCAAATCCGGATTACAGTATGGAATAATAGCAGTATCTTAAAAATTTTAAACGAAGTCATTATTCCAGCAAAGAGGGATATTATGTATAGAATCATGATGATCGAAGACGATGAAAAAATAAGACGGATTGTCGCTGATACGCTTAAAAAGTGGCAATATGATGTGGTAGAGGTAACTCAGTTTGATCAAGTGCTGACGGAATTTGAGCAGACAAGTCCACACCTGATTTTATTGGATATCAATCTTCCTGTTTTTGATGGATATTACTGGTGCCAGCAAATACGCTCGGTTTCAAAGGTGCCGATCATTTTCCTTTCCTCCAGAAATCAGAATATGGATATCATAATGGCTATTAATATGGGCGGGGATGATTTTATCCAGAAGCCCTTTGATTTGGATATCCTTCTTGCCAAAATCAGTGCGCTCATCCGCCGGAAGTATACCTATCAGGAAGAGGAGAATATCCGTCTGATCCATCGCGGCCTGAAATTAAATGTAACCAATTCAACGATTGAATTGGATGGGAAAAGCAATGAGCTAAGCCGGAATGAATTCATCCTTTTGCAGCTGATGATGCGGAATATCGGAAAAATCGTGTCCAGGGATGACTTAATGCAGGCGCTGTGGAATGAGGAGCAGTTTGTTGATGATAATACACTGACCGTGAATGTGAATCGGATGCGCCGGAAAATTGGCGCACTTGGACTAGAGGACTTCATTGTCACTCGGAAAGGGTTAGGGTATATAATCGAATGAATTTCCTTCGCTATCTATCCTATGAAAAGGCTTATATCGTCCTCTACCTGATCAGCTTCCTGATTTCAGCCGCCATCTTTTTTACTGATATCCATGGCAGCCTGGCGTGGGGGACATTCCTCTATGCCTTTACCTTATCTTCGATTGTCTTAATCGGGTTTTTATTATACCGGTATCAGCAAAATCTGCGTGTGATCCGGCAAATAGAAAGATCGGATTATGAAAGCCTGTCTCTGGAAGGAGAGTTTGCTAAGGCCCACATCGATGAGCTGAAGCGGGAACATATCCGGGAGATGAATCGGATTCAGGAAAGACAGAAGGAACATTATGATTTTATCGTAAGCTGGTTTCATGAAATCAAAACTCCGATTGCGGTACTTCGCCTGCTGCAGCAGACTGATATGGATGCAGACAGTTTAAGGGAAGAAATCGCCAAAGTTGAAAATTATGTTGATCAAGCACTCTATTACGCTAAACTGGACAGCTTTAATCAGGATTACGATATCCGGAAATGCGATATAATCAAGATTACGAAGGATATTGTAAAGTCCCACTCCAAGTCGTTTATTTCAAAAAACATCCGCCTGCACATACAGGCAGATAAGCTTGAAGTTCAAAGTGATCCTAAATGGCTCCATTTCATTGTCAATCAGCTTCTGACAAACAGTTTGAAATATACGGAACCTGGCGGAGAAATCACTATTAGCGTTGTTGAAACCCCGCAGGAAAAGCAGCTCGTGATTCGGGATAATGGGATTGGCATCAGCAGAAAAGATCTTCCAAGAGTATTTAATCGCGGTTTTACCGGAGAAACGGGGCGGCTGCATTCGAAGTCAACCGGGATGGGTTTATATTTAGCGCAGCAGCTGTGCAATAAGCTGGGGCATTATATTAGCTGCACGTCGAAAGTGAATGAATACACCCAATTTATCGTTCACTTCCCGCTTGATAGCGATCCCTTTTTACTAATGAAAAAAACACACGATGAGTAAAGCTCATCGTGTGTTTTTTTCGCTGACAATTTTGTAGTAAATAGATACAGATGAAGCGTAAAAGATTAAATATGTTAAAACATATAATCCCATGACGGAAAAAATAATGGTCGTTAAAGAAGGCAAATCTTTGATAACCAGGATGACCGTATAATATAAAAGGAACCAGCTGTGAAGCAATCCCAGCAGGAGCGGAGGCAAAAATACGCACAGCAATTGTTTGCGGATAATCTTTTTCATGTCTTTGTCGTCCACACCGATTTTCCGCAGAATGGCGTAGTGTTCCCGTTCTTCTGTAGCTTCGCGCAGCTGTTTAAAATAAATCACACTCCCTAAAGCAAACAAGGCAATAACAGCAAAAAAGGCAACAGAGAACAAGATTAAAGAAGATGACTCCGTATCTATAGAATACATATCAATATAGGCCGAATAATAGGCTCCTTCTGTTTTCATCACGATGTCATGGATTTCCCGTGATACATCATTGGATGTTTTGGGATCTTCAATTTGATAAATTTCAAATGAAAAAAGGGTGCGTTCTTTTCTTAATTCCTCAAAAGCCTCGTCTGAAACAATAAGCACAGAAGGCTGCGGATTGGTTTTTCCGCCAGGCCTCGTTGGGATGGTTAACAGCGGGTACCGTATTTTTTCCGCTAAACGAAATGTATGGTCTTTCAAAACGGTTATTTCAGGCTGAGAACCTTTATATTTTACCGGTTCATCAATCCCCCTTGTTAATACAATGGCCTCATCCCCGGCGATATCTACTTTTTCTCCCGTTCCTCTCAAATCAACAATGGCATTTAATTGGGACTCCGGGAAAAGGTAAAATTCCTCGGTGTAATATTCGGGATAGCTAAAGAATGCCTTTCTGTTTTGGATCTTTTCTGTTTGAATTCCTGTAAGGGTTTCATGGCCAAGGATGGGGTGAGACTCATTCATCATTTTTTCAATATATCTTTGAGTTTCATCATCCTGGGTCGAAAAGGCAAAATGATTCGGGTACTCTTTTTTTACCACTTCGCTTTTCATGGCATAGTCTACAGCAAGAAATCCGACTGTAAAGATGACAATCGCACTAATCAGTGAATTGAAGGTGAAATTGACTGTATTTCCTCGAATGGAAAAACGGAGAGAAGAGATCCATAACATTTTACTGCCCATAAAATAGTTTTTCTGCTGGCTCAGCTTTTGGAGCATCCAGCCAGAGAACTGCCGGTAAAATAAATAGGTCCCGGCAATCAAAGCCGCCGCTACAGCTGTTAAGGTTTCATTAAAATGATTTTTCCAAATGTCCGTATCTCCTATGGTAATCATATAGTATGACCCGGAAATCAATAGAATGGACAGCAGCGCGAAGGCAAAAGAAAATCTAAATGGCTTTTCCATCTTTTCCTTTGCATGAAACAATTCCACTAACTGGACACGCCGGACAGTTACATAACTTTGAATGGTAATGATGATGATTAATAAGGCAAATAACAGAACAGTTGATCCAATCGCCTCTAATGGAAAAGCAAAAGAAATATCCTCATTGTAGCGCATTAAGTTCATTAATACCGCACCGAAAAATTTCGATAGCAGTCCACCGATTAAAATCCCGCTGGAAACTGAAATGGCGCTCAAGAATAAGGTTTCAAAGAAGACCATTGCGGCAATTTGTCTCTCCTTCATGCCGTAAAGCAAATACATGCCGAATTCCTTTTTTCGCTGCTTCATGAAAAAAGAGTTCGCATATAAAATAAAGAAGACAATAAACAAAAAGACAATCACCGAAGCCAGGGAAATAACCATTTTGTAGTTTTCCTTATTTTGAATGGCTTCGACTACATCTTTATTAAACATGAGACCCGAGAAAGTAAAGTAAATGACAACGCCGACAAACATCGAGATGAAATAAATGGAATACAAGCGGAAGTTCCGTTTCATATTTCTCCATGATAAATCCACTAAGTTCATCGCCGGTCACTTCCTAATGCACTTTGAATCGTCAGGATGCGATCAAAGAATTCCTTTTCCGTCTGCTCGCCTTTAAACATTTCATTGACGATTCTTCCATCACGGAGAAAAATAACACGCTGACAGTAGCTGGCTGCATAGGGATCGTGCGTAATCATCAGAACAGTTGTCCTGAAGGTTTCATTGAGTAATTGAATTTGTTCGAGCAGCTGGGTAGCAGACCGGGAGTCGAGTGCACCTGTTGGTTCATCAGCAAACACAATGGCGGGATTTGTAATGATTGCCCTAGCGGCAGCTGTCCGCTGTTTCTGACCGCCTGATATCTCAGAAGGGTATTGATGTAAAATGGATTCAATCGTTAAGGCATCAACCAATCTGGCTAACCGCTTTTCCATTTCATCAACAGGTGTTTTTTGGAGAGAAAGCGGGAGGAGGATATTCTCCTTCACCGTTAAAGTATCCAGCAGGTTATAATCCTGAAAAATAAATCCCATTCTTTTTTGGCGGAACGACCGCAGATCCTTCTTTTTCATATCTAAAAGGGAATTTCCCTCTATCCATACATTTCCCCCGCTAAAGTCATCAATGGTGGACAGGGTGTTCATTAAGGTGGTTTTTCCGGATCCGGACGGACCCATAATGGCAGTCAATTCCCCTTGTTCAACAGTCAAATCAATATTTTTTAAGACCTGTGTTTTCCCATAAGATTTTGATAGATTTTTGGTTTGTATCATTCTGGTCATGTTTTCGACCTCCTTCACTATCACACTATACCGGCTATACTTCCCGCCAGCCATCGATGTAACAGAATGTAAAGTGACATTTTTGTCATGTTGGGGGAGAACAGTCTAACTTTTCACTATCCATGTTCAATATGTATATGCTGGGAAACTGGTCCCTAAGTGAGTATCAAGAAAGGATTGAATTTCCCCAAACTGCAAATACTATCCAAAAAAAGTTTCGGAGTGGAAAATGATTTTACAAATTGCTTCAGTAGTTCTGTTTAATTTGATCATATATAAGACCATTAAAGGGATATCAGTCAATAAAATTGTCCATATCTGGATTTTTACAATAGCCTTCCAATTATTCTTTGATATTTTTGTGGATTTCAAGTACAAAGGATACTGGTACTTTACTCAAGGAATTGATTGGGAAGCACTTCCGTCCTACACCATTTTAATCCCGCCTGTTAATTTGATGTTTATTAATTGGTATCCTTTTTCGGGCTCTTTTATGAAAAAGGTGGGCTACTTTATTATTTGGGAAATCTTCCTGCTGAGCTATGAAGCGGCCACCCTGCTGCCTCATCCATTTGGTTTCTTTCATTATGGATGGTGGAATTTATGGTATTCTGCCTTTGTAAATCCGATTCTATTAATGATCCTGATGGGGTATTACAAATGGATCAGTACATTAGAAAAGAAAGCTTGCCTCTAGAAGGGCTGCTGAGGCAGCTCTTTTTTTCCTGTATATCGTATGGCATAATTTTCTAAGACAAAGGAGTGAGAGGATGAAGAAAATATTCATTATTGAGGATGACCCGAAGATCGCAGAGCACCTGAGGTCACACTTAGTGAAGTATGGCTATGAAGCTGCGGCTGCGGAACAATTCGATCATGTGATGGAAGAGTTTCATAGGCATAAACCGGATCTTGTGCTCCTGGATATAAATCTGCCGAGCTTTGATGGGTATTACTGGTGCAGGCAAATCCGGAAGGAATCGATCTGTCCGGTTATTTTCATTTCGGCTCGGGTAGGGGAGATGGATCAGGTGATGGCGCTCGAGAATGGCGGCGATGATTTCATTACCAAGCCGTTTCATCCTGAAATTGTGATGGCGAAAATCCGCAGCCAGCTGCGACGGGCTTACGGGGAATATGCCTCGCAGGCCCAGGAGCGGGTGCTTGAGACAGAGGGATTAAAGCTGTTTCCGGAAAGGCTGGAATTGTGTTTCAAGGATAAAACCGTACAGCTGTCTAAAAAAGAAGCGGATATTATAGAAAGTCTGCTGGAGCGGTACCCGCGTGTGGCCGGGCGTGAAGATTTGCTGGAAAAGCTGTGGGATGAGCAGGTGTATGTGGATGAAAATACGCTGAATGTCAATATGGCGAGGGTACGAAAAAAATTCGAGGCAATCGGGCTTTCAGGGGCGGTTGAAACCGTAAGAGGCGCAGGCTACCGTCTGATCGTCACCTGGTGAAGGGCTGGAGAAACATGAAATTATTCCTTAAAGAGCATGCACTCCTAATCGGGGTACAGATCATTCAATTTTTTATGATTCTGGCCATTTACTGGCTTGATGGCTATCGGCATCTTTTGCCTGCCCTCTATGGCATCTTCCTAGGCCTATTCTTTCTAACAGCCTATCTGGCATACCACTATGCCAGCCGCCGCAAATTTTATCAAAGGCTGACAGAGGAACTTGCTTCCCTTGACGATTCCTTTCAAACAACAGAAAATTCACCGATTTCTAAGGCCCTTGATCATCTGCTAAAGGTTCAGTACAGGCATTATCAGACGGGAATCAAAGCGCTGGAATCCAGGCAGGAGGAGCATTTGAAGTTTATGGATCAATGGGTTCATCAGATGAAGACGCCGCTTTCCGTCATTGAGCTGATTGCACAAAACTTGGATGAACCGGATTCCTCCAGTATCCGTGAAGAGACGGACCGGATGAAAACGGGCTTGAGCACCATCCTCTATATGGCGCGGCTCCGGACAATCGAACAGGATTTTCATATAAAACCTGTACACTTGTCCAAAATCATTCATGAAGTGAATGGTGAGAACAAACGGTTTTATATCCGGAACGGGGTGTATCCAAATCTCATTCAGGACAAGCAGGATATGATCGTGGAGACAGATGAGAAATGGCTGTTTTTTATGCTTTCTCAGCTGATCAATAATGCGGTCAAGTATTCCAGAGGGAAGAGCAATCGGATTGATATCGACATTTTTGAGAAAAACGGGGAAGCTGTCTTAGAAGTGAAGGACTATGGGGTCGGGATTCCGGAGGCGGACAAGCGCCGGGTGTTTGAACCTTTTTACACAGGAGAGAATGGACGGAAATTCAGGGAATCGACAGGTATGGGGCTGTACTTGACGAAGGAGGCAGCTGATCATCTGGGCCATCGCATCGAACTGGAATCCGAGCCCGGAAAAGGGACAATTTTCAGGCTGATTTTTAGCGAAACACAGAACCTTACAGCCCTGTAAGGTAAGTGAAAGAAAAATCGATTTTTTGAAATGGGTCTGAAGGATATACTGATCACAAGTCAACTGAATGTGAAAGGAGAGCTTGTGATGCTAAAAGTGAAGCAAGTAAGCAAGATTTATGAAGGAAAAATCGCCTATCGTGCGTTAACGGATATTAATTTAACCATTAAAGAAGGTGAGTTTGTCGGAATCATGGGACCTTCGGGAAGCGGGAAAACAACGCTGCTGAACATGATTGCCACCATTGATGAACCGACAACAGGAGAAATCCTGATCAATGAAAGAAACCCCCATGTACTAAAAAAAGAGGAGCTGGCTCAATTCCGGCGCCGTGAACTGGGGTTTGTTTTCCAGGACTTCAACCTGCTTCATACCTTGACGGTTGAAGAAAATATGGTTCTACCGCTGACATTAGACGGGAAAAAAGTGAAGGAAATGAAGCGGAAAGCACATGAAATAGCGGAGAAGCTGGGGATTTCCGGAATTATGAATAAACGGACGTATGAAATATCCGGGGGGCAGGCGCAAAGAGCTGCTGTGGCAAGAGCGATGATTCATACACCAAAGCTTCTACTCGCCGATGAACCTACAGGGAATTTGGATTCCAAGTCTTCCAAGGATGTAATGGAAATGCTTGAATCGATTAACCAAACAGAGAAGACTACTATGATGCTTGTCACACATGATGCGCAGGCAGCGAGCTATTGCAACCGGGTCATCTTCATTCGGGACGGAAAGTTCTATTCGGAGATTCACCGCGGAGATAACCGCCAGGCCTTTTTCCAAAAGATCATCGATACACTTTCACTGCTGGGAGGGGATGCACATGACCTTTCGTCAGTTCGCGTTTAATAACGTTATTCGCAATAAACGGCTGTATGCAGCCTATTTTCTCAGCAGTTTATTTACGGTCATGGTGTTCTTTACCTTCTCGATTTTTGCGAATCATCCTGCCTTAAGCGGGGATGGCATGAACTCTGTCGTTACAAAGGGAATGAATGCCTCTGCAGGCATTATCTATGTGTTTTCGTTCTTTTTTGTTCTATATTCGATGAGTTCATTCCTGCAGTCCCGGAAAAAAGAGTTTGGGTTATTAATGATACAGGGCATGAGCATAAAACAGATTCGTCTCATGGTATTTTTGGAAAATATGCTGATTGGCTTATTTGCCACATTGGGGGGGATTCTCCTTGGTCTTGTGTTTGCCAAGGCGATTCTCCTTCTTGCTGAAAATGTCTTGATTATAGAGCAGACTCTGTCTTTTTATTTTCCAATGAAGGCCATCCTGGTCACCTTCATCTCTTTTATTATTTTATTTTTCTTCATTTCCTTATTTGTGACGTATGTTCTGCGCAGCAAAAAGCTGATTGAATTAATAAAGGGTAATAAAATGTCAAAGGGAGAGCCAAAAGCGAATCGTTTTCTAACGATGCTCGCTGTCCTATTAATAGGGGTGGGGTATGCTGCTGCCCTAATCGCAAAAGGGCTGGTTGTTGTAGCGGCAATGGTGCCGGTTATTATTGTTGTCTGCATTGGCACCTACCTGTTATTTACACAATTGAGTGTTTATATTATTAGAAGATTAAAGAAGAATGAAAGTGTATATTGGTTTAAAACCAATATGCTGCTGTTTTCAGATTTGGCCTTTCGCATGAAGGATAATGCGCGAACCTTCTTCATGGTGGCAATGGTTTCAACCGTTGCATTCAGTGCAATTGGCACTTTATTCGGATTCCAGACGGTGCTGACTTCCAGCATTAAGAATGCAAATGCCACAACGTTTTCTTATAGAACGACTGAAGAACATGAAGTGAAGAATGTAGAGTTTATCAATCAGACGTTAAAGGAAGAAAAGGTTACAGCAGAATCGGCGCATGCGATTTTACGTTACTTTGAAGTTGGAGGGGACAGCATTCTGATTGCGAGTCAATCCGACTATAACCGTTTTGCAGCACTCATTGATGAAGATCCGATTGAGTTAAAAGCCGGGCAAGTCATGACAGTCGAGTTTGAAGGGACCAACTTCGGGCAAACGAAGGAGCTCCTAAATGAAACCATTACACTGACTTCGGGCACCGTTTTGAAGCCGAAGGAGGTCATTCATTCGAAAGCACTGCCGGCAACGGACTCCTATTATATCGTATCAGATGAAGACTATGAAAAGCTCCCTGAACCAGGGTTTCAGGAAAGTTATTACGCCTGGGAGGCAACAGATGGTGAGGAGCACATAATGGCTGCCTCTGAAAAGCTGTACAAGGAATTGCCAAGATATGAAATTATATCAGTTGAATACGAAATATACGAGATTATGAAAGGCTTTGGGCCGATATTATTTGTCGGGCTGTTTATCGGGATCGTCTTTTTCGTATCAGCCGGCAGCTTCCTGTACTTCAGGCTCTACATGGATCTGGATGAGGACAAACAAAAATTCAAGTCGATATCCAAGATGGGGCTGACAGAAAAAGAGCTGCAAAAGGTCTTAAACAGACAGACTATGATCCTGTTTTTCGCACCAATCCTCGTCGCTCTTATCCATGGTGCCGTTGCTCTGACTGCGTTATCCAACCTGTTCTACTTTAATCTGTTTAAAGAATCAGTCGCTGTTCTGAGTGTTTTCCTGGCCATCCAGGTGGTTTACTTCTTTATCGTGCGCTTTTTCTATACGAAGCAGATCAAGGCTGCGATTTAAATTTAATAAGAAATTACGGGGGCCGGATGAATCTGGCCCTTTTTTATATTGAGTCCGAACCTGAAGAGGTACCCCGTCTTTTATCATACTCAAGCCCGCACCTGCATATAGAAAAGGGAAAGTAAACCTATGCAGGAGTGATGGAATGACAATCTTGGTTACTGGAGGAGCCGGTTATATTGGTTCGCATATTGTAGATCTTCTCATACAAAAGGGATACAAAACAGCAGTGGCAGATAATTTGACTACTGGCCATAGAAAGGCGGTCCATCCAAAGGCTGCATTCTATGAGGGTGATATCAGATCGCAGGATTTTCTAAATAGTGTCCTTTCCCGTGAGAGAATAGAGGCGGTCTTTCATTTTGCGGCATCATCCCTGGTAGGGGAATCGATGAAAGATCCGCTAAATTACTATAATAATAATGTGCTTGGTTCCCATAGCCTGTTAAAGGCTTTGGAAGCGCATAAGGTAAAAAAACTGGTGTTTTCGTCCACTGCAGCCGTATATGGTGAGGCAATACGCCAGCCAATACGGGAGGATGCACCGCTTGCGCCTGCAAGCCCGTATGGTGAGACGAAACTTGCCGTTGAACGGATGATTCAATGGTGGGCGCAGGCATCAGGAGCCAGATTCGTGTCGCTCCGTTATTTTAATGCTGCAGGAGCAAAGGGCTCAGGAGAAATTGGCGAAGACCATCAGAACGAGACCCACCTCATTCCGATTATACTGCAGGCGGCCCTTGGAAAAAGAGAATCTGTCTCCATTTTTGGGGATGATTACCCAACTGAGGATGGTACCTGCATAAGGGATTATATTCACGTAGAAGATTTGGCAGAAGCCCATCTGCTCGCACTCCGCTATCTGGAAGATGGAGGGGAGAGCGATGTCTTTAACCTGGGAGGCAGCAAAGGGGCTTCGGTAAAAGAGGTAATTGAAGCTGCGGCGGAGGTAACAAACAGGTATTTTAAAGTAACGAAAGCTCCCCGCCGGTCTGGTGATCCGGCAGAACTGGTAGCTTCATCTGAAAAAGCAAGAATAATTCTGAACTGGAAGCCCGAAAAAACAAGTATCCGCCAGATTGTCGGGGATGCCTGGCGCTGGCACAGGTCCCATCCTGACGGATATCATAATTCATATGCGGGCTTGCCTTAAGTAGAGTGAAAGCTTTTCCTTCAGCTCTGGTCTTTTTAGTGCATAATCAATCGAGGCTTTAAGAAAGCCGAATTTATCTCCAATATCATAACGGCTTCCCTGGATCAGATAGGAATAAATATTTTCCCGGCGAAGCAAGGCATGGAGAGCATCTGTCAGCTGCAGCTCGCCTTTGCTGTCCGGGGTTCCATTCTCAAGCATGTCAAATATCGCAGGTGTTAAGATATAGCGGCCAATAATGGCATGTGCAGAAGGGGCTTTTTCAGCAGGAGGCTTTTCCACGAGGCTATCCACTTTGTATAATGGGCCCCTTTGTTCTGAATAGCCGACAATTCCATATTTATTGACTTCTGAGAGAGGAACCTCGCTGCATCCGAGGATGCTTGATCCCGTTTGGTTAAATTGCTCCATCATTTGCAGCATGGCAGGAGGATCCCCGTCAATGATATCATCGCCAAGGAGGACGGCAAACGGCTCTTTGCCAATGAACTTTCTCGCGCATAAAATGGCGTGACCCAATCCAAGCGGATCCTTCTGCCTGACATAGTGGATATCCGCCAGATTAGTGATTTCCCGCACTTCCTCAAGCATTTTATACTTTCCGCTTTTCTGCAGCAGCAGCTCCATTTCAACCGATTTATCAAAATGGTCTTCAATCGCCCGTTTGTTTCTCCCCGTTATGATAATAATATCCTCAATTCCTGAAGCAATGGCTTCCTCCACAATATATTGAATGGCAGGCTTATCGACGATGGGGAGCATTTCCTTGGGCTGTGCCTTTGTGGCCGGCAGGAAACGGGTTCCGAGCCCTGCAGCAGGAATGACCGCTTTTTTAATCATTGCAATCCCCCTTTCCCCTCTATTTTTATGTCGGAGGAAGGTTGTATTATCCCTTCCTGAATATTTTGCCACGGTTCGTGAACCCTAAAATTGTAAATAATCATGAACCCAGAGGTGTAGAGATTGCTTCTAAAAAAATGGGCGGCGGAGAAAAATCTCCTTATTCTGGCAGGCATTGCTTTAGCTTTATTTGTTTCCCCTTTATACATATTAGGTGAAAATGCACATATACGCGTTCATGATAATCTGGACAGCAATCTGGCGTGGTATAAAGTCCTTGCTGAAAGCGGGCAGCTTACAGGACCCATAGATGCTGTCATTCCGCAGGTGATGAACGGGAATTTATCCCGCAATGCGTTTGGATCGGAATTTACCTTAATTGTGTGGCTGTATGCTCTTTTTCCGACGATGATTGCGTATGCACTCAGCCAGACAATCACAAGAGTGTTTGCTTTTATCGGGATGTATTTGCTTCTGAAAAAGCATTTTCTTAAAGAAAAAAAGTGGGCACCTATAACGATCGGGACTGCCCTTGCTTTTGCCTTCACCCCTTTCTGGCCATCCGGCATGCTGAGCACGCTGGGGATGCCGCTTGCCCTGTGGGCCATCTTAAATATCAGGCAGGGGGAGCGGTCGTGGAAAAATATACTGGTCCTCACCCTTTTGCCTTTATATGCAAGCATCGTCCTGGGCTTTTTCTTTTTCCTGAGTGCCATGGGGGTTTTCTGGCTGGTGGACGCAATCAGGAAAAGGGAATGGAACTGGCCGTTTCTTTTATCGATTGTTTATATGACCGGAATCTTTTTCATCGTTGAATACAGGCTGGTGTATTCCTTCCTTTTTGACGATGAGCCGAACAGCCGGGATGAATATTTCCATGCGAGGCTCACTTTTTGGCATTGCGTCAGACTGACATTCAAGAATTTTGCGATCGGCCACCATCATGCTGCAACCATTCACACGCTGGTTATTTTGCCGGTTATGTTTGTGTCCCTTTTTATGATACTTTGGAAAAAGGATTGGAAAAAAGAGAAGGTGTTTTTGTTCCTGTTTTTCCTGAACTTTGCGTTATCTGCATGGTATGCCTTCTGGTTCTACAAAGGCTGGGTGCCCCTTACAAAGCGTTTTCACGTGCTTGATACATTCAACTTTGCGAGATATCACTTTCTAAGGCCCATGGTTGTTTATGTCTTATTTGCGCTATCGCTGAAAATACTTTGGTCATACGGGGGGATATGGAGGAGGCTGATCCCTGTATTGGTGCTTGCCCAGGTGGTTGCCGTGTCCTTTTTTAACGAGGAAATTCTTTTTCAGAAGAAGCCAACCTTCAAACAGTTTTATGCAGAAGAGCAGTTCTCGGCCATTAAAGAATACATCGGTCTTCCTCAGGAGGATTACAGGGTGGCAAGCATTGGGCTTCATCCGGCGATTGCCCAGTATAATGGGTTCTACACGCTGGATTCCTATAATAATTTCTATCCCTTAACCTATAAATATCAATTTCGGAAAATCATTGAAAAAGAGCTTAAAAAAAATAAAACGATCCGCACCTATTATGATGAATGGGGCGGGAGATGCTATATCTTTACAGACGAGCTTGGCAAGCATTATATGTTCAAAAAGCGCACGAAAAAAAGGCTGAAGAACCTGGAATTGAATACAGACGCCTTTAAGTCCATGGGAGGCTCCTATCTTTTTTCATCCGTTCCCATCGACAATGCCGAAGAGAATCAGCTTGTATTGGAGAAGGTTTTTGAATCAAAAAGCTCGGTATGGAAAATCTATCTTTATAAAGCCATATAAGCAGGGGGAATGAGAATGACCAACCCGGTACTTACCATCGTAGTTCCTTGCTATAACGAAGAGGAGGTACTGCCGGATACCATTAATCAGCTGAATGGGCTGATTGAAGAACTGATGGATGATGAACTGGTTTCGGAAAAAAGCAAAATCCTTTTTGTAGATGATGGCAGCAGGGACCGGACCTGGCAGATTATTTATAAACATAGCCTGAATAATCCCCATGTGCGCGGACTGAAGCTTGCCAGGAATGCAGGACATCAGAATGCGCTGCTTGCAGGATTGACGGCAGCGGGGAAAGTTTCGGATTGCACAGTGTCCATTGATGCTGATCTTCAAGATGATATTGACGTGATCAGGGAGTTTATCCTGAAGTTCCGTGAAGGTTTTGACATTGTCTATGGTGTGAGAAGAAAGCGGGACAGTGATACATTTTTTAAGAGAAGCACGGCACAGGGATTTTATAAGCTGATGAGGAAAATGGGTGTAGATCTTGTCTATAATCATGCGGATTTCCGCCTGATGAGCAAGCGGGCTCTGGAGGAGCTGCAGCGCTATGAGGAGGCCAATCTGTTCCTCCGCGGAATTGTGCCCTTGCTGGGCTTTAAAACAGCCAGTGTTTACTATGACCGCAAAGAACGCCTTGCCGGGGAAACGAAGTATCCGCTGAAAAAAATGCTGGCCTTTTCCTTTGAGGGCATTACCTCTTTTTCCGTGACGCCGATCCGGATGGTATTGGCATTGGGAATCGGATCCTTTCTGCTCAGCTTTTTATTTGGCCTCTACTTTCTGGGCCTGCGCTATTTTGGAGAAACAGAAACTGGCTGGACATCTTTAATTATCTCGATTTGGATGCTGGGGGGGCTTCAGCTGACAGCCATTGGCCTAATTGGAGAATATATTGGAAAAATCTATAAAGAGACAAAACGAAGACCCAGGTTCTCAATTGAAGTAGATGCTTTTAATCTGCCTATTTCGAGGCATATGGTGACTGATGGAGAGACTGATAATGAGTACGCGGATATTCACTTTAGAACATTATCTGAATCGAACTAATACCTTTATTCGCTTTTTGATCGTTGGAACAGTCAATACATTAGTCGGGTTAACCATGATATTCATGCTCCTGGATTTAGCAGGAATGTCTTATTGGACCGCGACATTTTTGGGAAACAGTACAGGTGCAGTTATCAGCTTTTTACTGAACCGAACGTTCACTTTCAGGAGCGGGACCAGCATTCCAGGAAGTGCTGTGCGCTTCATTTTCATTTTATTTCTGTGCTATATATTATCTTATTCCATAAGCGGCATGGCTGCAGAGGCTATAAAGAGCTTTACGCTTTTCGGCTATGAAGTATCGCCTGAAGAGCTTGCAGTTCTTATGGGGGCAGGCATTTATACGATAACCAATTATATGGGGCAGAAATACCTCGTTTTTACTAAATAGTGTAACAGATTTGCGCGAATGTGCTTTGAATTTTGAAGTTTCCTTGCATATAATTCTGAAAAGTGTTATGATGATTAAGAATTATTTTTGTTCGGTGTAAAGGATAGTTTGAGTAAAAACTTTACGTCTTGATGATCACTGAGAGCAAGGATAGTAACACAATGTGTGGTTTACACACAAGGAGGCAACAAAAATGGAAAACGGTAAAGTAAAATGGTTTAACAGTGAAAAAGGTTTCGGATTCATCGAGCGTGAAGGTGGAGAAGACGTATTCGTTCATTTCTCAGCTATCCAAGGCGAAGGCTACAAAACTCTAGAAGAAGGTCAAGAAGTGACTTTCGACGTTGAGCAAGGCCAGCGTGGAGCTCAAGCAGCTAACGTTCGCAAAGCTTAATCTTAAACCAGTCAAACTCAAAGCAGGCTCTTTATGAGCCTGCTTTTTATTTGTCCGGATAATCCCTGTTCAATATTATACCCCGTCAACCTCCATCATAATTTTCGTCACATACTGCTCCTTATCATTATGGACAACCGTATCATAAATGTACTCTTCAAATACATGCTCTCCCAGGGTTAAACCAAGCCGTTCCATTTCAAAAAAAAGCCGCTCATACGCTTCGCCGATCGTTTTTTCGCTTCCCACATGATAGCCGATAAGGAAATCTCCTTTTACGGCCCGAAAATAGGGATGGCCTTCCTTTGGATTCGGCTGTTCGATATACAAATAGCTGTAATTGGCGTATTCCCCCTTGAGCACCTGCTCACGCTTTGTAATGGACCCGATCGGATAACCTGAATCCAGCTGTGCGATCTGCAATTCATTAATAAAATCCGAGATGACTTCTACAAATTCTTCGTCCGATATGTTTTGAATGTTTCTGCTTAAATACAGGGTTGCTTCCGGCAAAGGCTGAAATGTAATACGGTTAAAATCAAGATGGGAGGCTTCTTCCATTAAGCTTATTTTGGCTTCAATCAATTTCTCCTTCATTTCGATTTCCTGACGCTTCTTTATAATCTCCTCTTTTTTCCGGTACATGATGGATAAAAAGCTTTCAGGCGATTTATTTTGCATGTATTGCTGGATATCATTAAGCGACATGCCAAGATCCTTCAGCAAATCAATAACAAAAAACAGCTCTAATTGATGAATCG
The DNA here is from genome assembly GCF_059758675.1 of Cytobacillus sp. GQ23. Classification (NCBI taxonomy): domain Bacteria; kingdom Bacillati; phylum Bacillota; class Bacilli; order Caryophanales; family Bacillaceae; genus Cytobacillus; species Cytobacillus sp. GQ23. The sequence continues at coordinate 78,826 of NZ_JCAXER010000017.1, read as the reverse complement.
AATAATAGCGGTAGCCTTTTTCATTTTTCATGACCGGGGACAAAATTCCAATCTGGTCGTAATAAAAAATGGTCTGCTTGTTAACCTTGCAAAGCTTTGCAAATTCACCTGTTGTTACATATTTTCTATCTTTTTTACTCATTTTTACCTCACTGCCCTTGACTATATAGTTACTATATAGACTAGGATAAATCGTATAAATAAATCAAGTTTGACTGTTTGGTAAGGAGCATGATATAGATGAAAACACAAAAAATCACATTGGGGCTATTATTGACAAATTTATTTATTGCCTTTTTGGGAATCGGCCTGGTCATTCCTGTTCTGCCTACGCTGATGAATGAATTGCGCATAACAGGAACCACGGTCGGCTATTTGACAGCCGCATTCGCATTTGCCCAGCTAATTGTATCCCCGATTGCAGGGAGAGCAGCCGATAAGTGGGGCAGGAAAATCATGATCGTCATCGGCCTGTTTATTTTTGGCCTATCAGAATTCTTATTCGGGATCGGCCAAGAAATTGAGGTTCTGTTCGTTTCGAGGATTTTAGGCGGGATTAGTGCCGCGTTTATTATGCCGGCCGTAACAGCCTTTATTGCCGATATTACGACAACTGAGACCCGACCGAAGGCACTTGGGTATATGTCAGCGGCTATCAGCACTGGGTTTATCATCGGTCCGGGGATCGGCGGATTTTTAGCAGAGTTTGGAACACGTGTGCCATTTTTCTTTGCAGGGGGACTTGGTGCACTTGCAGCGGTGCTTTCCCTGATTTTATTAAAAGAGCCTGAGCGCAATGAGGAAACTAATAAAGGAGCCGAAGAAGAAGGAAAGAGCGGCTTCAGACGCTTGCTGGAACCAAAGTATCTCTTTGCTTTTATCCTGATTTTTATTGCTTCATTTGGGCTTGCTGCTTTTGAATCCTTCTTTAGTTTATTTGTGGATCACAAGTTTTCGTTTAAACCTTCAGATATAGCTATTGTCATCATGGGCGGAGCCATTTTGGGCGCAGTATCCCAGGTCCTGCTATTTGACCGCCTGACCCGCATATGGGGCGAAATCAGACTGATCCGCTATAGCCTGCTATTATCCGGCCTGCTTGTATTTTTAATGACTGTTGTTCATTCTTACTTTGCGATATTGCTTGTAACCTTCATTGTATTTATAGGGTTCGATTTATTCCGTCCGGCTATCACCACCTATCTTTCCAATATTGCCGGAAATGAACAGGGCTTCGTCGGCGGAATGAATTCAATGTTTACAAGCCTCGCAAACATCAGCGGACCTATTATAGGGGGTATGCTGTTTGATATCGATATTAACTACCCATACTACTTCGCAGCTATCGTTACTGCAGCGGGAACCGGTTTAACTTTTGCATGGAAAAAGCCTGCAGAGAAGCCATCAAAAGTGATGAAGGCCATATAAAAAGAGTGAATTAAGATCAATTCACTCTAACTCACCCTTATTGTTTAGCACCATTTTCAGGGTAGGGCTGACCGTACCCTTCTATATTCCCGGCACGTTCTTTTTCATATGCTGACCCTGAACCTTGGCGGTTTACTGCAGCGGAATTTGTTTTCTGGTTCGCTGGTTTATTGTTTTGACGCGGCAAATCCATCACCTCCCATACACAATTAGAATGCTTAAAATTTGGGAAAGTATTCAGCCTTCCAGTTCCGAGACCGGCTGTATGAGAAAAGAGTCAATCAAACTTAAACGCTCCTGCAAAAGCAGGAGCGTTTTTTCATGCAGAACAAAAAGGAAAAATAATACAAATAGGAGAAGTAATAAGATAGCAAAGGAAGTGGTTGTAATGGCGGATGTGCGAATGTTTGAGTGCGATGCCAAAATCCTGGAAGGGACAGGCAGGCAGGAGTATGGTACAGATGAAAAGGAGGAGTTCTAATGAGCAAGCCGCTGCTGAAAGGGGTGGAAGGAATCTTTATACCGGTAAAAAACCCGGAGCAATCAGCAAGGTGGTACAGAGAAATACTGGGTTTCCAGCTGATTTATATGGAAAAGGAGGCAGCTGTCATGCGGATTGGAGACCATGCTCAAACGGTCGTCTGCCTTGTGAGAACCAGTCCTCATCAGCCGATGAAGTTTCCGGAAAATCATTTTGGCGTGGGGAAATATTATAATTTCATTCCCGAGGATATTGAAGAAACACATAAAATGCTACTTGAGAAAGGGGTCAGTGTAAACCCGATTGGCGGGGAAGGGAGCACGAGATTTTTTACCTTCTTTGACCCTGATGGGAATCCTCTGGGGGTTTGCCAATGACTGCCTAAGTTAGCTGGCTTTTCTGGTGTCTATATGCTATGTTGGTAATATAAAGTAGACCTTTCTTTGCAAACGGGAAAGGTCTGCTTTTTATATATTCAAAAAAGGATGGTGCAGGGAGAATGATCACAGAAATGAAGTTTTGCAGAGTGTTTGATCCAAGCAGGGGGGTTATCTATTATGAACCATAGTCTGGAGGCTCTCACTGAAAAAGAATTCTTTATTAAACAGCTGACCTATATTGATGAAAATCATCAGGAGCTGAATGGCCTTTATCTTTCTTCCACTCCTCTAAAGGAAAGGAGAAAGGATTTTCTCAGTATTTATGTAAGGGAAGTAGAGCAATACATTGAACTTTGCAATCAGGCGCCGGCAGAACAGCCTTTGCGGAAAGTATTGATTGGCACAAAGGTAACTGTATTATTTGACGGGGAGGATGACCGGGAAGTTTATCACATTTGCCTCCCGGAAGAGTCAGACCCTGATAATGGCTGTATCTCGTTTTTATCTCCGGTTGGCAGGCAGCTTCTGCTAAAAAATCTGGGTGAAAAAACATCACTCACGATCCCAAGCGGCAAGCTGGATGTGGTTATTGAAAATATATCCTGGGACCAGGGAACTGGCTGAACAACCAGGAAGAGAAAGCAGAGGGGCAGGTAACTGTCCCTCTGTTCCTTTTGTGAATTCAATAATTGACTTCCTAAACTGTAACTTATACCATTACAGTAGGTTTCATGCCCGTTTAATTTGTGTAAACATTAACCAAACTAGGTGTGAATGAAAAAGGAGTGACGCAGATGAATACAAGTTATAAACCGCTAGTAGAATCTTTGCAGTTAAAAAATAAAATGGAACTAAAAAACAGGGTGGTCCTGGCCCCGATGACTAATTTCTCCTCCCATCCTGATGGGACGGTGTCAGATGCCGAGATCGATTATTACATACGGCGCTCAAAAGGGGTCGGTATGGTCATTACCGCATGCACCAATGTGACCGCGAACGGAAAAGGGTTTCACGGTGAATTTGGCGGGGATCATGATGGAATGATTCCAAGTCTTTCGAGACTGGCTGCAAGTATTAAAGAGCAGGGGGCCAAAGCTGTTCTGCAGATTTTTCACGGAGGCAGGGAGTGTCCGCCGGAGCTGGTGCCAAATGGGGAAACAGTCAGCGCCAGTGCGGTTGCATCTGAAGGAAGCAGCCATACGCCAAGGGAACTGACGGAAAAAGAAGTGGAGGATATCATTGCCGCTTTTGGCGAGACTACCCGCCGGGCCATCGAGGCAGGCTTTGATGGCGTTGAAATCCATGGCGCTAACGGCTACTTAATTCAGCAGTTCTTTTCACCGCATTCCAATCGCCGTGAGGATCGATTTGGAGGCAGTCTGGAAAAGCGCATGGCGTTCCCTCTTGCTGTGGTAGAAGAAGTTCAAAAAACGGTGCAAGAGCATGCGAAAGAGCCATTCATTGTCGGATACCGTTTTTCTCCAGAGGAACCGACCACTCCGGGAATCACTATGGATGATACACTTCATTTGGTCGATGTGCTATCAGATAAAGGGCTTGACTACCTTCATGTCTCCCTGATGGATTTCTGGTCCAAGCCAAGACGCGGAGCCGACGAATCCAAAACAAGGATTGAGCATTTATTAGAAACGATCAATAACCGTGTACCGCTAATCGGAGTTGGATCAATCCATACTCCTGATGAAGCCGCTAAAGCACTGGAAGCAGGAGTAGCCATGGTTGCCCTTGGACGGGAGCTGATTATGGAGCCGGATTGGGTGCAAAAGGTGCAGGAAGGAAAAGAATCCGAAATTGCTGTCACCCTATCTAAAAAGGATCAGGAAAAACTGGTTATCCCGGATCCGCTCTGGCAGGCCATTGTGAACACTCCGGGCTGGTTTCCGGTTGTAGATTAAATACTTTGCGGAAGTATTAAAAGAGGACTGCCCCGTGCATAGGGCAGTCCTTATTGTCATAATACCGGGAGTTTATTGAGGAATTTATTAGCCATGAGAAGAGGGAATCGAGTACGGTCTTGAGATAATAGAATTATTGAAAAGTTAGAATGTTATGATAATATCATAATAGAGATGTAAAGAAAGGGGAATCTATTTTACACATGTGGATTAACTTGAACTGATTCATTAATTGGATAGAGACAGGCGGCGATCCTTGATTTCTAAGGATGCGTTTATTTGTCTATCTGAAATCATTCAAGGGATATATGGTGTGGACAATTAATTTCCCATTGCCAAGCAGACGCCTTTTGCAGATCTGCTTTTATTTTTGGGTAAAAATACATCTTTATTGACACAGCTGCCGAATCCCTGAACTGGGGGAATTTTAATGAAGAATCAAAACGAAGAGCTGCTGGCAGGAGGGAATGTCTCTCGCGTCTATCGATCGGGAGATACTGTCCGGCGTGAATTAAAGCCAGACAGTCCCAGAATCCACCGTGTATTAAAGCATTTGGAAAGCAAAGGATTCAGCAATGCGCCAAAGTTTCTGGGGATAGATGAGAAAGGCAGAGAAATCTTATCGTTTATAGAAGGAGAAGCAGGCAATTACCCTTTAAAAGAATTCATGTGGTCCAATGATGTTTTAATAGAAATAGCGAAGATGCTCCGTCAATATCATGATGCTGTGAGCGACTTTCCGATATCTGGTGAATGGATGCCAATAGACAATACTCCAGATAGCCATGAGGTTGTCTGCCACAACGATTTTGCCATTTACAATATTATTTTTAGACAGGAAAAGTCGGCAGGCATTATCGATTTTGACCTTGCGGCACCAGGACCAAGACTCTGGGACATTGCGTATGCTCTTTACACCTGCGTTCCATTAAGCAGGCATTATCATAATGAAGCAGGAGAAGCCATTCATTATAATCCATCCCTTGATGCCAGCCGCACAAGAAAGCGAGTTAAATTGTTTTTGGACTCCTATGGTATGGAGAATATGGAAGAAGACTATTTGGAGATGGTATTGCTCCGGTTAGAAGGATTATGTCAGTACATGAAAAGAAAAGCCGGCGAAGGTGACCCTGCTTTTCAAAAAATGATTGATGAAGGTCACTATGAACACTATCAAAAAGATATTGATTTCATTCGTCATCGTGGAAAAGAGTGGATTTAAATCTCAAGCCCCTTCCGAACAGTTCGGAAGGGCTGCGAATTTGAAAAAAGGTGCCTTTCCTGAGGGGGAGGCACCTTTTGGGCATTTTTATTTGTACAATCCGCCTGTATACATCCTCGTAAGGTTCACAATCACATCATCCATCTTATACTTTTCCTTGTTCAGAACCAGCTCCCACATGAACATTTCATTCGAATAGAACCAGCCTCTCGCGGTGAGGGCCGGGTCAAGGTCCTCCTTGGTAAGCTTTTGGGACTGGGCGTAGCGGATGTCAAGGGAAATCCGTTCGATGAAGCGTTCACGGATTGCATACCATTTTTCCTCTATCACAGGGGAGATGCCGATTGCCTCTTTTACGGCCTTCATCATGTCCCGCTCCTCCAAAGCGAGCTGCAGGAACAGCCTCACCTGCTTTTTAATATTCTCATAGGCTTCTTCTTTGGACTGTGGCTTAAAGGGCATCTCTGCCACTTCGTAAAACTGGTTCATGTGGTCTTCCATTAATGTAATGAAAAGCTCGTCTTTATTTTTAAAATAGACATACGCCGTACCGTAGCCTGTGTTTGCTTTTTTGATCACTTGGGAGATGGTCGCTTTTTGAAAGCCATTTTCGAGAAAAACCTCTTTTCCGGCTCGGAGAAGTTTCTGGCGTGTTCTCATGGCCTTCTGCTGCCTTGCCGGCATTTGACCTACGGTTTTTTTCATCACTTTCATCCTTTATATGTTATCTGATCTTACTGACATTATATCATTGACATAGTGTCAATCAAACAATATAATTTTCGTAAATAATTAATATTCTGAAAGGTTGGGAGTTTATGGATATAACAAAGGAGTATGCTGTCAAACTGGATGAACAAAATGACCTGTCCTATCGGGAAGAGTTTTATATAAAGGAAGATGGAATTTACATGGATGGCAATTCACTTGGGCTGCTGTCCAAACGGGCAGAGAAATCACTGCTCGACCTGCTGGAATCCTGGAAGCATCATGCCATTGACGGCTGGACAGAAGGGGACAATCCCTGGTTCTACCTATCTGAAAAACTGGGTAAAGAAATGGGGCCAATCGTAGGGGCAAACCCGGAGGAAGTAATTGTAAGCGGTTCCACTACTGTTAATCTTCACCAGCTTGTCTCTACATTTTATAAGCCGGAAGGAAAAAGAACAAAGATACTGGCAGATGAGCTTAATTTTCCAAGTGATATTTATGCGCTGCAAAGCCAGGTGAAGCTGAAGGGCTATGATCCTGGAGAGCATCTTGTCCGGGTGAAAAGCGCGGATGGACATACATTGAAAGAGGAAGATATTGTCGCAGCGATGACGGATGAAATCGCGCTGATTGTCCTGCCGGGTGTGTTGTACCGGAGCGGCCAGGTGCTGGATATGGAGTATCTGACTGCCGAGGCGCATAAGCGCGGGATTGAGATAGGCTTTGACCTATGCCATTCAGTTGGATCTGTCCCTCATGCTTTGAGTGAGTGGGATGTGGATTTTGCGTTCTGGTGCAATTATAAGCATCTGAATGGCGGACCGGGTTCAACGGGAGGGCTGTTTGTGAACAAGCGCCACTTCGGAAAGGTCCCGGGACTTGCCGGCTGGTTCAGTTCCCGCAAGGATAAGCAGTTTGATATGGAGCATGTGCTGACGGCGGCTGAAGATGCGGGTGCCTATCAGATTGGAACGCCAAATATCTTCAGCATGGCGCCGATTATCGGATCGCTCAGCATGTTTAATGAGGCTGGCATGGAAAGAATACGTGAAAAATCGCTGCAACTGACAGGCTATATGATTGAGCTGGTTCAGCAGGAGCTTGATGGACACGGATTTGTCCTGCGCAATCCGCTTGATGAAAAGAAGCGGGGCGGCCATATTTATCTGGAGCATTCGGAAGCAGCTAGGATCTGCAGGGCACTGAAGGCTGAAGGAGTCATCCCGGATTTCCGGGCGCCAAATGGAATCCGCCTGGCACCGGTTGCACTATACAACACGTTTGAGGATGTTTGGAAAACGGTTCAAATTTTAAAAGGAATCATGGAAGAGGAGAAATATAAACAATTTGAAAATAAGAGGGGAGTTGTCGCATGACGAAAAGAAACTGGATTGATATTTCACAGCCTCTTACCGGCGACATTGCCCATTGGCCCGGTGACACCCCGTTCAGCTATGAAACGGCTTATACAAAAGAACAAACCGGTTCTGTCAATATCGGACGGATTACGACCAGCCTGCATACCGGCACCCATGTTGATGCACCGTTCCATTTTAATGATGAAGGTGAAAAAATCCTGGATCTGGACATCGAGCTGTATATCGGGCCGGCGCATGTAATTGATGTATCTGCCTTTGAAACAGTCGATTCGGAAGTTCTGAAAGGATTCGACCTTGAAGGCGTGGAACGTGTCCTGCTCAAAACTTCGGTTCCGAATAATTCGGAAGTGTTTCCGAAGCGTATTCCGGAACTGACCGTGGATATGGCAGACTACCTTGGCGAGAAAGGAGTCCGCCTGCTCGGAGTCGATGTGCCGTCCGTTGATGCGCTCGACAGCAAAGAGATGGCGACGCACCATGCCTTATATCGCAATGGCGTTCATATACTGGAAAACATCATGCTCGATGACGTAGATGAAGGAAATTATGAACTGATTGCTTTGCCTCTTCCAATCAAAGATGGAGACGGCAGCCCGGTGCGGGCGGTCATTCGCCCGCTTTAGGCGGGATATTTATCGGCAAAATGCTGACTTTCTGCCTTGAAGCCATCAGAAATAACCTTTATCGGCCGATTTGAAGGAAATACCGGCCAATATCGTATAAATATCCGGCCAAACTGCGGGATTTACCGGCTAAATGAAATCGGGTCAGTCCCTGACATACAAGACATTACAACAAGGCCGAATCGAGAACGACAAGAAGCAATTCCAAGGAGGAACTCAAATGATCAACGAGAAAAACCAGGACGTAAACGCAACAACCTCTGAAAAGAGCATCCATACAGACTTTACCAATAACATGACTTACGGAGAATATCTTCAGCTTGATAAAATTTTATCCGCGCAAAACAGGCTTTCCGGCCATCATGATGAAATGCTGTTCATCGTCATCCACCAGGTGAGCGAGCTGTGGATGAAGCTGATTCTTCATGAAATGGGCGCAGCCATCGAATCGATCGAAAACAATGATTTATCCACAGCACAGAAGAGATTGTCACGCGTTTCGAAGACGCAATCGCAGATTATTCAGGCATGGGATGTACTTTCCACTCTGACTCCTTCCGAATATATGGAGTTCCGTGATTCACTTGGTCAGGCATCTGGCTTTCAATCCTACCAGTATCGTATGGTAGAATTTGCGTTAGGGTATAAAACTGAGCATGTTCTAAAAATCTATCAAAAAGATCCGGAGCTTCATGCAAGGTTAACAGAAGCCTTTGAAAAACCGGGCCTTTATGATGTGGCCATCCGCGCGCTTCACAAAGCCGGCTTGTCAATTGATGATGACATTTTGAACAGAGATGTAACCAGGACGTACAAGGAAAATGAATCCGTCCGTGCAGCCTGGATGACTGTGTATAAAAATCCTGAAAAGTATTGGGAGTTATACGAGTTAGCTGAAAAATTAGTGGATATCGAAGACTGGCTTCAGCAGTGGCGCTTCCGCCATATGAAAACGGTCGAAAGAATCATTGGCTTCAAAATGGGCACAGGCGGCTCATCAGGTGTCGGCTATCTGAAAAAAGTACTGGATCAGCGCTTCTTCCCTGAACTCTGGGATATCCGTACAGAGCTGTAAGCTATTGGGGGAACTTCGGACTCATCAGGCAAGAAACCGGGAGATAGAGTCCGAGCCCGAGTCAACTTCGGACACAACCAGCTTAAAAACGGAAGTCAGAGTCCGAACCAAGACCAACTTTGGACACAACCAGCGTAAAAACGGAGGTTAGAGTCCGAACCAAGACCAACTTCGGACACAACCAGAGTAAAAACGGAAGTCAGAGTCCGAACCAAGACCAACTTCGGACACAACCAGCGTAAAAACGGAGGTTAGAGTCCGAGCCCGAGTCAACTTCGGACACAACCAGCGTAAAAACGGAAGTCAGAGTCCGAACCCGAGTCAACTTCGGACACAACCAGCGTAAAAACGGAGGTTAGAGTCCGAACCAAGACCAACTTCGGACACAACCAGAGTAAAAACGGAAGTCAGAGTCCGAACCAAGATCAACTTCGGACACAACCAGCGAAAAAACAGGAGTCAGAGTCCGAACCAGGTCCAACTTCGGACTCAAACAACAAGAAACCTGCAGCTAGAGTCTGGACCACCTAAAAATATAACAACAGGGGGGAAACGATGAGTACAAAACGAGAGCAATGGTCATCTAAATTCGGCTTTATTATGTCCTCGGCCGGTGCGGCGATCGGCCTGGGGGCCATATGGAAATTCCCATACGTAGCCGGAAACAGCGGCGGGGGCGCCTTTTTGCTGATGTTTATCGTATTTACGATTCTGGTAGGGCTGCCCATGCTCATTTCCGAATTTATTATCGGGCGTGGTGCACAGAAGGAAGCCGTATCGGCCTATTATAAACTGGCGCCAAACAGCCTGTGGACGTTTACCGGGAAACTAGGGGTAATCGGCTGCTTCCTGCTGCTGAGCTTTTACTCGGTTGTTGGGGGCTGGGTGCTAATTTACACAGTTCTCTCAATCGGCGGCCAAATCATCAAGCCAGGTGCAGCCTATCCGGAACTTTTTGGCATGATCACATCTACACCAAGCTGGACACTCATGGGACTGGCTGCGTTTCTGCTTATTAACATTGTCGTGATTACATTTGGAATCCAAAACGGGATTGAAGCTGCAAGCAAATACATGATGCCGCTATTATTTATCTTTTTTATCGTGCTTGTCATACGTGCTTTAACGCTTGATGGAGCAATGGAAGGGGTCAAGTTTTTCCTGAACCCGGACTTTAGTAAGATCACAGGTGATTCGGCACTTTATGCATTAGGACAATCATTCTTTGCGTTAGCCGTCGGTTTTTCCTGCATGGTCACGTACAGCTCATACCTGGATAAGAAAGTCAGCATTCCATCGTCAGCCGGATCTGTTGTTATCATGAACATCATCATCTCGGTCCTGGCTGGGCTAGCGATTTTCCCGGTAGTCTTTGCATTCGGTTTTGAACCGACGGAAGGCCCGGGGCTGCTGTTCATGGTCCTGCCGGCTGTCTTTTCACAGATCCCCTTGGGTGAACTGTTCCTGGCGATCTTCCTGCTGCTTTTCTTATTTGCCACTCTGACATCATCGTTCAGCATGCTGGAAATCATCGTCTCAGCCTTCATCGAGAACGGTAAGCATTCACGGAAAAAAACCTCCTGGATCTCCGGCATAATCATGTTTGCAGCCGGTATTCCTGCTGCCCTGTCGTTCAGCCTGTTTGGAGACTTCACGGTCTTCGGGAAAAATATTTTTGATGCCACCGACTATCTTGTCAGCAATATCCTGCTTCCGCTGGGCTGCCTGCTGATTGCCCTTTTTATTTCGTTTAGAATGGATAAAGGGCTAATAAAAGAAGAATTTCTGCTCGGAAGCGACATTTCACCAGCTATGTACACAGCGTGGAGCATCCTGATGAAAGTGGTTGTTCCGGTTACAATTGGGGTTGTGTTCCTGAGCACACTAGGAATTATTTAAAGAGGCGTCAATCCGACGCTTTTTTTTTTTACTTTTTAATAAAAAAATTTAAATTTATGGTTTATGGATAAAACTAAAAGGGTATAAAATTGTAGGATTCTGCCTAAATGAAGATGTAATCTATAATACCAAATTCAAGAGAAGGATTTTCTTCGACTTAAACGAATTGTATAATATATAACACGAGGGGGCGTATGATTGATATGGAAGCAACCTACAAAGAAACAAGCGATATGGCGGGCTTTATTGTTGCGAATCGAGACCACTTTCAGCACAAATTATTGTCAGAGGCTGTAAATGTAGCTTCTAAGATCAATGAAATTCTGCAAAGAGGGAATATTGATCTTTTAAAAAATGCAGAAAGATTGGCTTTATATGTTGCTGAAGATAAAGAGGAAGAGCTGATTGCTTTTGCCAGACAGGAAGGCGTTGCCTGGGCTGAGCACTCCCTGACGCTTTTTTTAAAACTGGAATGGGTGCAGGCGATCAGACGGACAATGTGGCACTTTCTGTACCAATATGACAAAATTAAAAAGCAGGACAAAGTATCGGAAGACTTTTATCATATGGAAAAAGTGGTCAATGATTATGTGGACCAATTTTTAAATAATTTCTTTATCAGCTATTCTGATTATAAAGATGAAATGCTCAAATCCCAGCGCAAACTGGTAGAGCATTTATCCGTGCCAATTATTCCGGTCAGCACGTCTGTCGCTGTACTGCCGCTGATTGGCATGATTGATTCATACCGGATTCAGACGATTGAAGAAAAGGTTCTGATGGATATTGCATCCATTAAAATCCAGACTTTAATCATGGACCTTTCCGGAATTGCCGACATGGAAGTGGATGTCATCGTTCATTTCAAAAAGATTTTAAGCGGTATAAAAATGATGGGCTGCGAGGCAGTCATCACAGGTCTTCGAGCAGAACTGGTCCGAAAAATGGTGCATGCTGGTGTAATGTTCCAGGATCAGGCAGAAACAAAAGGGACTTTGCAGCAGACTTTACGGGAGTATTTAGTTATTGAACCTAAACAATAGTACATATAAAATGCCTGTCGCTGTCTTCATCGGAACGCGGCCGGCATTTTTTTAAGGAGCCTGCTATGAAAGACTTTGATGAATGGCTGAATATCCATACACATGGCGACCAAAAAGGGTTTCCCAAATCCCTTCACTACCACCGCTACGAACCTACTCCTTATGAGGGCCTGGAAAAACTGTTCAGTGAATATACGCTGAAAAGCAGTGATCGCCTCGTGGACTTTGGCTGCGGCAAGGGCCGGCTGCCGTTTTATATTCACCATACCTTTGGTGCATCCGCTGCTGGTGTGGAAATGAGTGATGACTTTTACCGTGAGGCAATGATAAATCACCGGACATACAAAGGGGAAAAAGCAGGTATCAGCTTTCACTGCATGCTGGCTCAGGAGTATGATATCACTCCGCAGGACACCCATTTTTACTTTTTCAATCCGTTTTCTGTGCAGATTTTTATTAAAGTCGTCAACAACATACTCCGCTCTGCCGAAGAAAAACTGCGCAAAATGGATATTATTCTCTACTACCCTTCAGAAGATTATCTGTTTTATCTGGAAAACAGCACTCCCTTTGAGCTGATCAAAGAGGAGAGACTTGAGGGGAATGAAAACGAGCGTTTCCTGGTTTATCGTTTCAATCAAACGTTTGATTGAAAATTCCCCCGCTGCCTAAAAGCTGGGGGAATTTCTTTTATCGTACTGGCCTTGATTCAGGTTCTCTTTCATATTCCCGGTTTGGTTTAAAGAGGAGACCCAAATTGATCAATCCCGCAATTCCCACTAATCCATAGACAATTCTTGATAACACTGCATCCTGTCCCCCGAATAAGCTGGCAACTAAATCAAATTGAAAAAATCCGATCAGACCCCAATTAATAGCTCCAATAATGGTTAAAACAAGTGCAATACGCTGGAAACCGTTCATCTTTTTATCCTCCTTACAATGAGTAATCATACAGCGTGCTCGCTATATATTAGGGAGTTACCCCGGTATTGGAGGGGGCAAACAAATTTCAGAGAGTTGGAGAAATAAAAAGTGAAATTGGGGAAATGAACATTTTATTGCAGGAAAGGATTCAGCTAATTAGGAAACACCCCTCCATTTTGAGGAAAACAATCACTAAAATGAGGAAAAGCTATCCCGCAAAAGGATAGCTTTTTTCTTTCAACAGTTTCTTATTTCGCACTCAAACGTCTAATACGCTCATCTAAGTCAGGATGTGTCGAGAATAAGGAAGCTTTTCTTCTGTTATTAATTTTCAAAGTGGAAATGGCTGTCTGTTCTTCACCCTGAATGCGGCTGGAGTAAGCCTTCAGCATCTGCAGGGCATGTGTCATCTTGTCTTTGCCGGCAAGATCAGCGCCTCCGCGGTCCGCATGAAATTCGCGGTGGCGGGAGTAGGCGAAGACCACAAGGCTTCCAAGAATTGAGAAAGCGATCTGGAACACGATGACAGCTATAAAGTGTACAATTGGTGCCATTTCTTCTTTTACAAAGCGGGATGCCACCCATGCTGCAATTCGAGCAAGGAAGACCACGAATGTGTTGACTACACCCTGAAGAAGGGTCATGGTGACCATGTCTCCGTTTGCAATGTGTGCCACCTCATGGGCGATGACACCTTCAATGGCATCGTCGTCCATTTCCTGGAGCAATCCTGTTGAAACGGCCACAAGCGAGCGTTTTTTCGAAGGACCTGTCGCAAAAGCGTTCACTTCAGGAGAGTGGTAGATTCCAACTTCCGGCATATGTGTTAAGCCTGCCGCTCTTGAAAGGCGGTGAACTTTCTCTACGATTTCGCGTTCAGCACCTGAAAGGGAGCCATTCGGATCCAGCACCTGGACATTCATCATTTTCTTGGCCATCCAGCGGGACATCCACAGAGAAATGAAGGAGCCCGTAAAACCAATCACTGCACTGACAACAAGCAATGCGCCAAAATCAATGCCGCCCTCGGCATTGATGTAATTACCTCCGCCAATCAGCGAGAAAATAATACTGATCGTTAATAGAACAAGCACGTTTGTCAATAAAAAGTAAAAAATACGTTTTCCCATTTTCTCACCCATCCTATCTATTTTCGAGTTCATATGAACTTGTTATCTGACTATATGATATAATTTTTCTATGAAAATGGCAAGCCATAACTAGGCGAAACGGAAATAGACATTGACTGTCATCATTGAAAAGATTAGGATGAAAGCATTGAATAGAGAACGCAGGGGATGATTACCTTGGAATTATTCCAGCTATCAAGGAAAAGTATGGCTGATTTCCTTCTATCGCTGAAGGGGGAAGGGGAGCTTTCGCCCAAACAAATCCTTCAGCAGGCATGGACAGCCGCCCATGCCAAAAAGGGAATATCAACAGAGGCTTTTCTGGATACGAAAATGCCGGCCATATTTGAAAAATTGCTGCGGGCAGATTTGAAGAAACTCGGCTTTTCCATCAACGAAATTGTTGCAATGGGCAACCAGATTGAATTCACTCATTTATCTTCGACTGCAGTTCAGAATTGGGTGAAGCGGGATGTGAAGGACCTGATTGGAAGTCCGCACCTCGGCAAAAAATATTCAGTCGACCAGGCAGCGATGCTGTTCATCGTGGAGGATCTGAAGGCAACGCTTGATTTTGATTCAATCCGGAAAATACTGACTCTCCTTTTTAATGATCTGGAAGACCGCTCTGACGATTTAATTGAGCCGATCCCATTTTATGCTGCATACGCGTCTATTTTTGAAAAAACCCATCATCATAATATATTAGGCGAAAGCATGCATGATGGCATAGAGACATGCATCAAACAAGAAGCATTGCAGGCATTGGCTGGCTTTCAGGATTTTACGGATCAGCAGAAAGACATCGTCTCGAATATTCTTGTCACGGCATCCCTCACCGTTTTATCGGCCTACTACAAGTCACTGACAAAGAAATATGTAACGGCTACCTTATTTTTAAATGGGTAAAAAGCATCGCCACTGGAGGGCGATGCTTTTTTATCCTCATGTTTTATTGCGTGGCAGCTGAAGCATCAGCTTGCAGAAGTGAACGGAAGGGGGCCTTAACGTCTGATGTTTTTAATTAGAGGAAGTCGAATTCTGATCAAAAATAAGATATGTTATCCAGAATGATATTGATAAACTAGGTGATGTATATTATTCTTATTGATAATGATAATCATTTACATATGCTATTTGATAGAAAATGAATGGAGATGAAAAACAATGAAAAGTACGAAGGTTATAGTAATTGCCATCACACTGTTGTTCGCTTGTATGTTATCTGCCTGCGGAGAAGGCTCAGCAAAAAAATCAGGCTCAATCGATGACTCCGGCACAAGGACATACCATGGAGAGAACGGGGATGTCGAGGTTCCTGCCAAGCCTAAAAGAGTGGCGGTATTGGCACATATTTATGCGGGGAATGTATTGAAGCTTGGAATCACCCCTGTAGCGGTGAATGAATGGGTAAAAGGAAATAAATTTTTCGGTGATAAACTGGAGAATACAGAGGTTGTTGCGGAAGGATCCATCGAGAAGCTAATAGAATTAGAGCCTGATTTAATCATTGCTTTTTCATCTGATAAGAATTTAAAGAAATACTCAGAAATCGCCCCAACTGTTGCCCTGACAAATACAGAGTACGATTATTTACAGCAGCATGTTGAAATTGGAAAAATTGTCGGAAAAGAAAAAGAAGCAGAAAAATGGGTTGAAGAATGGACTGAAAACGCGAAAGAAGAAAAGGAAAAAGTAAAGGCCGCCTTAGGTGAGGATGTAACTGTAACCGTGCTCGAAACAATGGGAAAAGAAACATATATTTACGGAAAGAATTGGGGACGGGGAACGGAAATTATTTATCAGGCCCTAGGAATGAAGGCACCGGAAAAGGTAGAAAAGGATGTGTTTGGGCCTGGCTATAAATCCATATCGACTGAGCTGATCCCAGAGTATGCCGGTGACATTATGTTTGTTGGAATAGGAGATGAAACAGGGAAGGGTTCCTTCATGGATACAAGCGTATGGAAGGAAATACCTGCTGTTCAAAACAACAGGGTGATCGAATTTGATTCCGAATCTTTCTGGTTTAACGATGCCATTTCCCTTGAAAATCAAATGGAATTTATCGTAGATGAATTAACGAAACTTAAAAAATAAGAGAGCCAAATAGATTAATCCAAATAAGCCTCAGCGCAATAGGCCGCTTGAGGCTTTTTCTGTCCCTTTTTATCTGGCTTGCATTGTGTTATACATAAAACAAAATAATATATCAAAAAGCATTGACCTTGTGGTGCACCACACAGTTTAAGATAAATGGGAGGAAGCGATGTACAAGATTAGCGAGTTTGCGGAAATGACCGGATTAACGAAGGAAACATTGCGATATTACGCAGAAGTGAAGCTTCTGGAGCCCGCTTTTATTGACCCCCATAATCATTACCGGTATTACGATGACGGCAGCTATTTTTTGGCTATCCTTTTACGAAAGCTGAGAGGATTAGGCTTCACTATTCAGGAAATGATTTCAGTGATGGAGGATGAATCATTTGCGAACCTGGAAGCTTTGCTGCTGCAAAAAAGAAAGCTGATTGAGATGCAAATGGAGGAGCTCGAAGGACAAATGGCGGAAATTGATGCTTTTTTGGAATCAGGAAAGGAGGAGGAAGCGTGATTCAATGGAAGGAAGAAATCATGATTGACAGGAATATAGAAAAGGTGTGGAGCCTGTTTTCCGACCGGCACATAAAGAAAATTATGCCCAAGGTTGAAGAGCACACCCTGATTGAAAAAAAGGAAAATGAAGCAGGTGCTAAGCACAGGCAAACCTATAGAGAAGGCAAGCGCCTTGAGACTTACATTGTCGAAACACTGGCCTATGAGGATACAGAGGATAAAAAGCATAAGCGGATCCATTTTGTATTAGGAAAAGCCTTTGCCATCACCCTCGGCTTTACTCTGATCAAAATCGATGAATCCCAAACCAGATTTATTTATGAAGGGGAAAATAAAGGCGTTAACTTCGTCGGAAGGGCCATGCTGAAGCTTGGCGGCGATAAAAACAATCTGAAGGTGGTTGAAGAATTTCTGCAGAAGGTTCGCGAAGAAGCATTCAAACTATAAAAAAACATCGCCGGCTAATGCCAGCGATGTTTTTTCTATTAGACTTCCCGTCTCATTGCCTTTAGCACATCCACCTGTGTTGCACGCTTGGCCGGACGCCAGCCGGAGAAGATGGTGACGGTCAGGCAAATCGCTACACTGATCAGCGTAAGGGACCATGGAATATAGGAAAGCATGAGGCCCTCAGGCGGGGCTTCTTCAAATACTCGTTCCAGCACGAGCGGCAGGGCCAGGTTGACTGCATAGCTGATTCCATAAGCGACAATGGTGCCAAACAGGGCGCCAAGCAGACCGATATAGCTGCTTTCAAGGACAAAAATCCGTTTAATCGTTTTCGGATGGGCACCGATTGCTTTCATAATGCCGATATCGGGGGCGCGCTCCGTAACAGCCATCGTCATCGTATTATAAATACCGATGGAGGCAATGATCAAAGCGATCGTTCCGATGAAGAGCAGGCCAATTTTTAGAATCGTAAACACCATATTGATTTGCTTCATCTCGTTCACGATGGAATAAACCATATAATTGCCGTCTTTCAATGTTTCATTAATGCCTGTAACAGCTTCTACATTTTTAGCGTAAAGGCTCACTCTATCGTATGTTCTTCCAGTATCCACGGGAGCCTCTTCCATTTGCTCCGGATTGCCGGCAGGTGTGCCGGTGAACGTTTCCACTTCTTTAAAGATATCTTCGGAAATGAAGACTGTTTGGATCTGCAGCCATTCTTTAGAAGGCTTTTTCGTCACCCCGGTTATGGTCAGGGGAATGGACTTTTTGACTTCTTTGCCATCCTCCGTTTTAATAACTTCCATTTCAAGCTTCTTTCCTACTAACTCACCCTTGTAGGCGTATTCTTCTTTTATGGAGCCATCCTCATTAAAGGCATTTTCTCCTTCTTTCGGTTCCTTTGCCAGATTGTCTGCAAAGGAGGAGCCCACTACCACTTCATTCTCTTTCTCTGGCAGCCTTCCTTCAGACAGCTCAAACCCGGCCTTCACTTCTTCGGGAAAATAAGCCGAAACGGTTTCTGTTTGAACAGTATATTCCCCAGTTTTAAAAGTCGGGGTTTGCTGCAGGGATTGCCTGCGGGTGACTGCTTTTACCCCGGTTATTTCTTTGAAATACTGAATATCTTTATCTTGGATGCCCTGATAATTTCCTTCGCCCTCTTCCTTGCCGTGAACTTGAATTTCCGTCACAAGGCTGTCTTCCATTACATCCTGAATGATTGATTTATGCAGGCCGAAGCCGACGGATGCCAGTACAATGAGGAAGGTACATCCAATGGCTGTAGCTAAAATCGTCATAAACAGCCTGGTTTTATTCTTTTTCATATTTTGTCTTACAAATCGGAATTGATCTTTCAATTTCATGCCAATACACCCTCCATAACCCTTCCATCTGTGATTTCAATTGTCTTATGGCCGATGGCTGCTACTTTTTCGTCATGAGTAATTATCAGAAACGTAATACCCAGATCACGATTCAGCTCTTGAATAAACTGCAGCAGTTCGCTTTCTGTTTCGCTGTCCAGGCTGCCTGTCGGTTCATCTGCAAGAATGAGAGGAGGATTGACAACGAGCGCCCGGGCGATGCTGACACGCTGCTGCTGTCCGCCGGAAAGCTCACTTGGATAATGATCCTTATATTCGCTTAGTCCTACACGCTTTAACGTCTCTTCGGTTTTCTGCTGTCTATCCTTTTCTGTCATCCCTTTGAGAATGAGAGGGAGCTCGACATTCTGGTAAGCCGTCATACTCGGAATCAACTGAAAGCTCTGGAAAATGAATCCGAGATTCTTAAGGCGGAAATCAGAAAATTTACCTTCGCTATAATCACTGACCTTTTCACCCTGTATCCAGACCTCTCCTTGCTTCGGCTTAATAAAGCCGCTGATGATATTCAAAAGCGTCGACTTCCCGGAACCGCTCCTGCCCACAATCGTGACAATCTCGCCTTTCTCCACTGAAAAAGAAACACCCTCCAATACAGGAATAACCGACTTCTTCTCCTTCTTGCCAATCTCAAACGCATGGCTCAAATCTCTAACTTCTATCACACCATAACCTTCCTTCTAAAAAAGTCTCTGCCATCTAGACGTACGAAACACCCCTTTCGGCTTCAAAAAAATAAAAAGAAATTTTTGGTGACAGGCACCACCCGAATTTTGTCGAAACCACTCCGAAAGATTTGAATATTTTGAATTCAGAAAGAGGTAGGCTACTATAATAGTAGTGAAACTGAAAAAGGGGAGGAATTGCTATTGGAGCAGACACTTATTAAAGCCGATGATTATGTCACGCTATGGGGAATTATTGTGGTGTGGGCCTCGGTAAGCATTTTTCTGGAGCAGCGTTACGCTTTAGCAGCAAAAATTTCAGGGGCGATTGTTGCACTGATTGGTGCCATCATTCTTTCTAATACGGGCATTATTCCGACAGCATCGCCGGTTTATGATGCAGTCTGGACATTTATCATTCCGCTTGCGATCCCATTGCTTCTTTTTCATGTGAAGATCAAAAGAATCTGGCAAGAAAGCGGAAGGCTCCTGATTATCTTTCTGATCAGCTCCATTGGAACTGCCGCAGGCGTGATCATCAGCTTTTTCCTGCTGAAAGATCATATACCAGTACTCGATAAATTGGGGGCGATGCTAAGCGCATCCTATATTGGAGGCGGAGTTAACTTCGCTGCCATGGCGGCCAAATTTGAAGCGCCTGGAGAAATGGTTTCTGCAGCAGTGGTCGCCGATAATTTAATGATGGCCATTTACTTCGTCGTTTTGATGCTGATACCGGCGATTGGTTTTTTTCGGCGCCGGTTCAAAACACCACATGCAGATCAGGTGGAAAGCGGAAATTTAAGAGAAGAGGGGAAGACACTGGCGGAAAGCTTCTGGAAGAGAAAGGACATTTCCTTAAAGGATATCGCGTTATCCGTGGGAACAGCCTTTTTGCTGGTGATTGTTTCTTTTAAAATAGCTGAGTTCCTGGACACAGCTATTCCAACGGGAGAAGGTGTTTCTTTTTTTACCAATCTCGTAAATGGTCTGTTTGGAGATAAGTATTTGATGCTGACGACCATGACGTTTCTTGCTCTGGCCATGTTCCCAAAATACTTCGAGTCTATTAACGGAAGTCAGGAAATCGGCACATTCCTGATATACCTGTTCTTTGTCGTGATCGGCATCCCGGCATCAATCCCGCTGATTATTGAAAATGCCCCGCTGCTGCTGGTGTTTGTGTTCATCATTGTCGTTGTAAATCTGTGCGTATCTCTGGCTGCAGGCAAACTATTAAAATATGACCTCGAAGAAATCCTGTTGGCCAGCAATGCGAATGTTGGCGGTCCAACCACCGCAGCGGCCATGGCCATTGCGAAGGGCTGGAAGGACCTGATCGGACCGATACTCGTTGTAGGAACGCTGGGCTATATCATTGGCAACTATGTTGGAACCGCGCTTGGACTGTGGTTTTCCGGGTTTATGTAAAAAATGAAGCTTGCCCGCAATATTTATTGCGGGTTTTTACAATGAAATATCGGGAATGGGGAGGAAGGGATATTGAAGCAAGATTTGAAAAGAGGATTACTTCTGAATAAAACTGCCATAATCAATAACTGTAAGGGTCTGCTTTTTGGATAATGCCAAATTTGCCTTCTTAAAGTCATTCGGTATAATTCCGTGGCTTATGAATTTATTTTGCAGCTGCAGTATTTGATTATCAAACTGTTTATTAGCAGGTATTTTAGCAGAGATTTTTTTCATAATAATCCAGCCATGTCCATATTGCAGGACAGGGCAAAGGTGTTTTTTTATGTCAGGCGGACTATTGGTGAAAATTTCAAATTCAGTTTTATTACTCTTAAGGCCAAGATCGGAAATAGCCACTTTTAACACATAATTGTTCCCCATATCAAAGACAATTCTGGTATATCCATGTCCCAGAAATCGATATCGTAACCGCAATGTTCTTCTTGCCATATTGACCTTAGCAGAATTCGTTCTATTTTCCCATTTTTTCATGATGGATATCCAGGAATTAATAGAATGAAGTTCGCTGGGAGTCAGTACATTTGGATTAGCGTCATTCTTTTTCCTTGGATACATACATTTTCACATCCATTCCCACACAATTTTTACAGGATATTATATTTAAACAGGGATTAGTTTGTCCGTACTAATAACTATCTTTTGTTAAAAAGAATGCCGGCCTGCAGCCTATTTACCTAGCACTTTTTTTGATGGATCGGTGGCTCCTGCTCCTCTTTTATAAGTTTCGTCCCGTCTTCAAGAAAAATCCAAAGAAATTTTTCACGATTTGTACTATAATAATAGCTGGTTTATTTTTAGAGCAACGAAATAATAGAGAGCGGTGTTGATACCTTGGATAAACGGTTTGGTACCGTAACAATATTTTCTTCTGTTCAATGGCTATTTTTTATTTTTGCAAATACTGTGATGATCCCAATTTCAGTGGGAACCGTCTTCGGGCTTCCTGGTGAAACGATTGCGCTGATGCTGAGAGCCTCGCTTATCTTCACGGGATTAGCGACCATTTTTCAAGGATGGAAAGGGCATCGCTACCCGCTCATGGAAGGCCATTCCGGCCTGCTGTGGGGAGTCATCCTTAACCTTGGACTGTCGGCATCGTCCCTTGGCATGAGCTATTCAGAAATCGGGGGCGGAATAGCAACAGGTGTGCTGCTCGCTTCGGCTGTCACGCTGATTCTCGCAGCATTCAACGGCATTTCACTGCTGAAATCAATTTTCAGCCCAATGGTGATGTCCGTTTATTTGTTTCTATTAACCTTCCAGCTGATTTTCATATTTTTTAAGGGAATGATGAAGGTCAGCGAGCAGGGCACCATTGATGTGCCGATCACGCTATATTCCTTTGCCCTCGTTATTTTTGTGAGTTTACTAAAATTAAAAGGGAACGCCCTCATCGGCAATTTTTCCATCTTAATAGGGTTGCTGGCAGGCTGGATCGGCTATAATTTCCTTTTTCCCGACGAAGCGGTACAGGAGATGGCATCCGGAGGTATGAGCTTTACACTCTTTCCGCTGGGACAGCCTAACCTGGAAATCGGAATTGTGGCAGTAGCCTTCTTTGCCTGTTTGATGAATCTGAGCAACACCGTCGCATCGATCAGTTCTGGTGACCGGTTATTTAAAAAAGAATCCGGCAAGCGTGAGTACCGCAGCTCGATTTTTATCACCTCAGTTTTCACGGTGATCGGAAGCGGGTTTGGCCTTGTACCGTATACGCCATTCACCTCATCGATTGGCTTCCTCCAAAGCACGCGAATATTAATGAAAACACCCTTTTTCATAGGCGGGGCGCTGCTGTCAGTCATTGGTCTGGTTCCGCATCTGGGATCATGGCTGGCGGGCATGCCGGTAACAGTCGGAAACGCCGTCCTGTTTGTCGCGTATCTTCAGCTATTCGGGACTGCATTCAACAGCTTAAGCGGAAAAGTATTCAACTCAGACACCATCTTCCGTTTAGCCGCACCTGTCCTGATTGGCATCAGCCTGATGAATACACCGACTGAGGTATTTTCGGGATTGCCTGTATTAATTCAGCCATTTGTCTCAAACGGGCTCCTCATGGGTGTCCTACTCTCCATTCTTTTGGAAAAAATGGTGAACTGGTCTGCGCTCGAACAGCTGGAATTGAAGAATAACTAGAAAAATCCCCTGTTATTAGGGGATTTTTTTAATAGATAGATCGGGCGTTTGAAGGCAGGCTGCGGACATGGCTTAAGAATGCAGTCACACGCTTATCATCTTCAAATGGGTATTCAAATCCAAGTCTCTCCGCGACCTCGACAGCTGTATTTCTGAAAAGGGAGCACATGGTAAATAGAGCATCCCAGATATTATCAATATTCGCGTCTGAATAGGTGGACAGAAATTGCTCCCAATCCCCGGCAGGAAGGAGATCGGACAAATACTTGCCAGCTTTGCCTGCACTTATTTTAAAATCGGCTGCAATGCCGGACTTCCATTCCAGCATGGTAATCAGTACATTGCGGTTGATCTGCTCATGCATAAACATCGCGTACGTCAGCTCCTGGCGCCAAAGACCTTTGCTGATATTCATCGTAATCCACCAAAACTCATTGCACAGATCTGCAAACTCTCTGGCATCAGGCTTCCTGATATGATAATCCCGGTCACTTGCTGGCGGCATGGCCCCAATCAGGCCATCCTTATCAAGAAGCAGTATACTCAGACTGTCAGGCTCCAGAAGTTCATCCATCCTTTCAGCCGGGATTAAAGTCAGGTCAATCCGATTTCCGTCCATAAACTGCATCAAATAAGGAAAGCGGCCGAGCCCATCGGCCGGAGGCAGCACCTTCTCCTCCGGCATCTGCATCATTACACGCTCGCCAAACACATCCACCCAGCTATGATTACAGGTAAAGGATTCGATTTCCCTGACGATGTACACAATATCATAGTCCTGAAAAATATCTTTTTTTACATTGGAATTCGCGCGCGAACATTCAGAACAACCGCCAGAACCCGTTCATCTTCCTTGGCAGTTCCTAAAATTAGATTCATCATCTCAGTTTCAGTTCTAGATTTCATTTGCCCTCCTGATTGTTTTGGTCATACTGTTATGATACTTTTTTTATGTGGGGGATTCCTGCTGGTGACTCTGGTAATGATTGTTGTTTGAGGAAACTTTATTTAGTTGTCGTTGCCGCTAAGAAGGGAAAATAAAGCCGAAAAAGGGAGCCGATCCAGAAAAACGGTCGTCATGGAACCATCATGAAGCCGAAAAAGGACCCGGCGCCAGAAAAACGGTCGTCATGGAACCATCATGAAGCCGAAAAAGGACCCGGCGCCAGAAAAGCGGTCGCCAAGAAGCCTTCATGAAGCCGAAAAAGGCACCCGAACAATAAAAGCGGTCCCCATAAAGCCAGCATGAATCAGCACCACCACCCATACAAAAAAATCAGGCACCATCCAGGCACCTGATCCCCAAACTATTTTATGCATGCACCCATTTTACCTGCTGCTTTAAAATCTTCCCGCTCGCATTCCGCGGAAGTTCATCCACAAAGGAATAAATACGCGGACACTTGAATTCAGCCAGGTGTTCAGCCGCAAATGAACGCAATTCTTCTTCAGACACCTGACCTTTCAGCACCACGACTGCTTTCACCGTTTCGCCCCATTCTTCATGAGGCACACCGACAACACAGGATTCCATAACCGCATCATGCGTTGCGAGAACTTCTTCGATTTCCCGAGGATAAATGTTGACTCCGCCCGAAATGATAACATCCTTTTTACGGTCTACGATGTAAAAGTAGCCATCTTCATCCCTGTAGGCAATATCCCCGGTATAGAGCCATCCGTCTTTCAGCACGGCGCTTGTTTCATCCGGATTATTGTCATATCCGAGCATGAGGCTGTCACCTGTCAGAAGAATCTCACCGTATTCATTTGGTGCCGTATCAGTGCCATCCGGCCTGACGACCCGGATTTCCATATTAACTGTCGGATTTTTGCCAATGCTTCCGGCTTTGTCCAGATGCTCTTCCGGATATAATAAAATGCCATTCGGTCCTGCTTCCGTCAGCCCGTAAACCTGAAAAAAGTTTTCGTTCTGGAATGCCTTTTTTACATGATGATAGGAGGCCAGTGCCAGCGGCCCGCCGCCATAGGCAAAAACACGCATGCTGGATAAATCATAAGCAGCCAAATCCGGATCCTTGGAAGCAAGCAAATAGGCGACCGGTGCCGCAAAGGAGAAGGTGGTCTTTTCCTCTTGAATCCAGTTCAGGAAGCCTTTTGGTGTAAAGTCCCCAAGCACATGGGATGCGCCACAGTAAAACCCGCTCATGAAAAATGTATTCAAAGGAGCAGAGTGGGAAAGCGGCATCAGTGTAAGAATGGAATCGCTATGCGACAAGCTGAAATTAACCGAAACCGCGGCAGCAATCGCAAGAATGCGTTCATGGTTAAACACGACTCCTTTTGGCGTTCCGGTTGTTCCGGATGTAAAAAGAATCTCGCAGACATCACGTGAATCAATCGGCACATCAAGATTGCCGTCAGAAAACAGAACAGAAGCCTCAACAGCATCCTGAATGGAAAAATAGAAATTCAAATTGTCTTTTAAAGCCGTTACCGTTTCAGCAAGCTCATTCTCATAAATAATCCCTGCAGCATTTGCATTTTGAAAAATAGCCCCCAGTTCTTTCGATGTCAAACGGATGTTTACCGGCATCGGAATAGCACCGATTTTCATGCAGGCAAAAAAGGCAAAAAAGAAATACTCATTATTGCGCGACATTAACGCAACCCGATCGCCGCGCCGGACTCCCTGGTCCTGAAGATACCGTGCCAGTCTGTTGCATGTACGGTTCATGTCAGCGTATGTAAGGCGGCTCGACACCGTAATAAAGGCGTCTTTTCCAGGATACTTCCTTGCGTTTCTCTCCAGTACTCCGTGAATCGTTGTTCCCACTTCAGTCAGCCCCCTATAAAATATTGATTTTACGTTTTCACCCGGCTGTTTTCATACTTTTCTTTGTAGGTTAAAATGTCTTCGCGCAGCATTTGCAGCTGCATAATCTGCTCCTCAATTTCCTTTAGCTTGCTGTCAGCGAATGCAATAATTCGGCTTTTTTCCGCTTCGCCTTCCGGATTTGATTCATAGAGATCAATCATCTCCTTGATTTCCTGCAGGCTGAAGCCGAGCTTTTTTCCCCGCAGAATCATCTTCAGGCGCCTGCGCTCCCGGTTTGTATAGCTGCGCTGCTTGGTCAGGCTGTCCCGGTTTTCGGAAGTCAGCATGCCAATTTCCTCGTAATAGCGAATTGTCCTGGAGCTAATGTCAAACATTGACGCCAGTTCGCTGATGGTAAAAACTTTTTCTTGGGCCATTATGTATCCTCCTAGTTGACGTTAACGTTAGCTTAGTTTTATAATAATTCTGAAAATTACATTTTGTCAATCAAAAAAGGAGTGAATTTTCCATGAATGTAACTTCCCGGGACGTACAGACAAGAGGAGAGAACACCTATTCATTTGATAATTTTTTAGAGAAGCGCAGCAATCTGGATTGGTATAAGGATGACCCTTTTCTGCAAAAAGCCTTAAAAAAATATACCGGTACACAATTTGAAGAGATACATAATGAGCTGCAGCATTTTTCTCCTGCTGTTTCGTCCAAATGGAACTCGCTTGCAGAACGTGCGGCAAGACCGGAAGTCCGTCCATATATGCTTCATTTTGATGCCTTCTATCACCGGATTGACCGTGTCGTCCGTCCAATGGAAACGCATCAGCTTGAAAAGGAAGTGTTCGGAGCAGGCCTTTTTTCAAGCAAAATGCTATCCTGGGAAAGCTTTGCCAAGCGGATGCTGATCCATCAGCTGGGAGAAGCAGGTGTTGCCTGTCCGCTTACATGCACGATTGGATTAATTGCACTCCTTGAACAATATCCAAATGAAGATATTCCGGAGCTTGAGCAAATTTTGCAGCATACAAAAGAGGGACTAGAAGGAGACTTTGCGATCGGGGCACAGTTCATGACGGAGATCCAGGGCGGTTCCGATTTGCCTGCCAATGTGCTTGAGGCAGTTCCAGATGGAAAAAACTATCGCCTGTACGGCAATAAATTTTTCTGTTCGGTTGCCCATGCGGACTATTCTGTAGTTACCGCGAAAATTTCCGGAACAGATAAAATTTCTACATTCATCGTTCCTTCCTGGCTTCCGGGTGATAAGAAAAAAGAAAAACGCAACAGCTATGAAATCAACCGCATCAAGTGGAAAATGGGAACGGCCGAGCTGCCGACAGGGGAGTTCCAGTATAATGGGGCACTAGCTTATCCGGTTGGCCCTGCAGGAAAAGGAGTGGCCGTTGCAGTCGGTATTGTCCTGACATTATCCCGTCTTGAAATTGGCATTGCCTGTGCAGGCTTCATGCTTCGCGCAGCCCGAGAAGCCAGTCTCTATGGCGATTTCAGGACGGTTTTCGGCAAGAAGGTAAAGGATTACCCGCTATCTGCCAGAACGCTGAAGAAAATAGAGAATGCTGCACACCGCACAGCTGCTGGTGCTTTTAAAATTTATGATCAGTTCCTGCACCTTGATCAGCCGCTGAATGCCGGTATTCCGGTTGACCAGCCGCTGGAACGGAGAAAGCAGCTGTTTAACTTGAGAGAGCTTGTGCTGCTGCAGAAAATCTGCGTGACGAATGAAGGAGCAGAGGTCCTGCGCGAGAGCATCTCCGTGTTTGCCGGCCATGGCGTCATGGAGGAATTTTCATCACTGCCGCGCATATTCCGGGATGTGGTTGTCAATGAGCAGTGGGAGGGTCCGCGCAATCTGCTGCTGACGCAGATTTACCGTGATATTCAAAGAGTGGCAGACTGGTATCCGCCGTCCGATTTTGTGGCAGGCGTGCTGGAGGGGGCTTCTCAGGAAACGATTAATCGGTTTGCTGAACAGCTGACCGACCTGCTGCACCGGCCGGTGTGCGGTGAAGTCAGTGAAGCTTCCATGGAAGCGGCTGAAGAGTGGGATGTATTTTGCGATTCCTTCTTTAAAGCATATCAGACGATTGCGCTGGAGGAAATCAATTAAAAAAGATGCCTGGCGAAAGCTCGCCAGGCTTTATTCAATGTTTAATCCGATAGATAACCGATGCCAGCCAATTAGCCAGAAAAAAGATGGGATTTCCCTGAATATTCTCATGCAGAACTAGTTCATCCACTCTCATGCTGTCATACATTTCTCCCTGTGTTTTCCCCTTTGCTTTGTTTTCGTCTTCATTCTTTTTTAGAGCCGTCAACAAGCGGTATTGCATAGGCAGAATCAGAAGCGAAAACAAAATATACAAACCAAGAATTCCCCAAAAAAGCTTAAAAAACATATTGTATCCTCCTAGTTAATTCCATTTTACATCATCTCTAAGAGGATGTATCGGGAACGTATGTTCCTTAGTTGTGCATAAATTCGCCGCTTACTAAATAAGATGAAGTATCATCCAAGAAAAGAGGCGATCCAACCATGATTACAAAAGAGATGCTGGCCCGTTATGATGAGCTGAACCGCAGGAAAAAGGACCTGGAAGCAGAGCTGGATAAATTGAAGGACCTGTTCCACCAGTATTTTGATACAGCCGTAGGACAGAATGAAAAAGGGGAAGTCAAGATCGATAGCTACAAATTGCAGAGGCAGATCAGAAGAACAGAGAAGTTCGACCCGGTTCCAACTGTCAGCAAACTGGAGGAGCTGAATCTTATCGATCTGATTGAAAAGCGTCCGGATGAAGGGAAAATAAAATCCGCCATGGACCTTGGATTGATTAAGGATACGGACCTAGAGGGATGCAGAATCTCGAGGACTACTGCCGCTCTCCTGATTAAAAAGCTGGATTAATTTTTTTAAAAATGTATTTGACCTTCACGCTGCGTAAAGGTGTATCGTTATTAACAGAAAGTGCTTTCTATATTTTTCAATGTCTAGCTGCGGCGTCTAGCCCCTTGGGATCATAAGCCAACTCAATCCGAATCAGGATTTCCTGTGTGAGTCACTTATGCCTGTTGGGCTTGCAGGATGTTTTGACTTCAATTTTCGTCACAGGATGTGGGGGATTGAAGTTCATCTGGAGGCGCTCCCGCTTTTCTTGTAAGGGGGACCATCGCATGGAATACACAGTGCAGAAGCTCGCGAAGCTGGCCGGGGTCAGCTCGAGGACCCTCCGGTATTATGACGAAATAGGGATTCTTAAGCCGGCAAGAACCAATTCGTCGGGATACCGGATTTATGGTCAAAAGGAAGTTGACAGACTGCAGCAGATTTTATTTTACAGGGAACTGGGCATTAGTCTTGATCAGATAAAGGAAATTATCACAGCACCTGCTTTCAATGCGGCTGATGCACTAAAGGAGCACCGCGAGAAACTCCTTGAGAAAAGAAAGCAGCTTGATCTGCTTATTACGAATGTAGATAAAACGATCGCGTCAGTGGAAGGGAGAACGAAAATGTCTGATAAAGAGAAGTTTGAAGGGTTCAAAAAGAAAATGATTGAAGATAACGAGAAGCAATACGGCAAGGAAATACGGGAGAAATATGGTGATGAGACAGTAGATAAGTCCAATGCCAAACTCATGAATATGACCCAGGAGGAGCATGAGGCTGTAACCAAACTGGCCGAAGAGGTGAGCAGCACTTTAGCTCAGGCCATGAAAACGGGCAATCCGGATGGTGAGCTGGCCCAAAAAGCAGCCGGCCTGCATAAGCAATGGATCACTTTCTACTGGAATGAATACAGCAGGGAAGCCCACGCCGGCCTGGCGGAAATGTATGTAGCAGATGAAAGGTTTAAAGCTTATTATGATAAAATTGGTCCAGGTGCAGCCGAATTTCTGAGAGATGCCATTCTCATTTATACAGGACAGCAGTGAGGAGGAAAGCGGGTGGGGCTGCCGGCTGCTTTTTGCGGATTTTGTGGCCATTCCGGTGTCAGTGATGCTGTTTTTCCAGTATTTCAGCACTAAAGCTGTGTGGCTGCAGCAGCTGGCCTGGAATCCTGCTTGAATTTATATCTGATGCAGTCCTTAAAATATGAGGCTGAAAAATAATGAAAGCGGTCAGCAAAGCTGGCCGCTGTTTTTCTGGATTAATAGTGAAAGCTATGGAAACACTTTTTACAGCAGCTGTCATGCCGTTCAAATGCGCATTTTTTACAGCAGCAATGATGAATTTCAGGTGTGCATTTTCTGCAGGAGCAGCTTTTATGCTCAAAAGAGCATCTTTTGCAGGGACAGTGGAATTTAAAATCGCTTGTGCATTTCTTGCAGCCGTGATGTTCAGGCTCTTCTTTCTTTTTGCAGCAGACCTTTTTCTTGTAATAATATTCTTCAACACAATAATGGCACATGGGTTTCACTCCTTTCCTCCTACCAATATATGAAGGAGAAACCAGAAGGAAAGAGCCCTTGTCCATATTACATGAAATATCCGCAAATGCCCTCTTTTTGAGGAGGCTGAAGTAACATTGCCCTCTCCAACCTACTAACCCGTCAAAATGACAATCCCATGCAGTATGTTATACTAAAGGAGCCATAAAACTCCCAAAATTGGAGGAGAGTTCATGTACACTGTTTTTTCAACATTCGACGTTCCCGACGAAAAGTCGGAAGAAGTCATTCGCATATATAAAAATAGAACACGGTCGGTTGACCAGGCTGAGGGGTTTGTCGACTTTCTGCTGCTGCAGAATGATAAGCGCCCCGGCGAACTGACTGTGCAGCTCATTTTTGATACAAAAGAAAACTATTTAAACTGGGTCCGGAGCGAAGATTTTAAGAGAATCCATGATCTGGAGAAAAAGTATCCTGATCAGGAGCTCGCTGCGGTGGTACCGAAGGTTTCTCAATATAAGGTGGTGGCTAAGTGAATTATGAAAAGATCGTAAACAGCATAACCGAAAAGATTTATGAACTTGAGCCTTCCCTGCTGGAGCGGTTCGGTGAAAAAGGGAAAGAGAAGTGCCGAGAAGACAACCATCATCATATGAAACATCTCGAGACTGCTTACGAGCTGGATCAGCCTGCTTTTTTCATTGATTATGCTGTCTGGCTTGAGGGCATTTTAACAAAGCATGGGATGAATTCACAGCACCTGATCGACAATTTTGAAATCATTCAGGCTGTTTTGGCTGATAGTATGGATTCCGATGAAAAGAGAGAGAAGTTTCATCTTTACCTTGCTGAAGCTATTACTGTTTTGAAAGGTGAACATGTGAAGGGAGGCGCGTAAGATGCAACAGGCTGAACTACTCGCTGCTCTATTGCTGGAAGGAAACTCTGCGAAGGTCTGGGATAACCTTCAAAAGAATTCCCATCTATCACGGATCGAAGTCTATCAAAATCTGATTACACCTGCTATGCAGCACATCGGGTACTTGTGGGAGACGAATCAGATCACAGTGGCTGATGAGCATCTTGCTACAGCTACCTGTGACTTTGTGTTGTCAAAGCTCGCTTACCAGCGTGAAAAAAGCCAAACAGGCAAAAGGGCCATGTTTCTTTGCCTGGATGGGGAGCAGCATTACATTGGGCTGAAAATGGTTAACAGCCTTTTTGAAGAGAACGGATGGGAGACTAAATATTTTGGCCCGAGTCTGCCCTTGGAATATGCGCTGACAACGGCAATAGACTGGAAGCCAAGCGTCATCGGCATGTCTGTCAGCATTGTTTATCACCTGCCGAAATTAAAGGAATATGCCGACGCCTTTGCCAAACTTCCGCATAAGCCGACAGTTCTGCTTGGAGGACGGTTAACCGGAAAGTATGACCTCCTTCCTTACTGCTCCGATCAAACAGTTATCCTAAAAGATTTGCTGCAAACAAAAGAATGGCTGCAAAACCATAAAGTGGGAGGACAGCAAAATGCAATATTTTAACCATGCGCTTCCTCTTGCGTTTTTAAAAGCGGACAAGAATGGAAAAATCGTCAGCTACTCTAGTATAGCAAGGGAAACATTTGACTTGAGCGGCGGGCATTTAAAGGGAATCATTGATGAGGAAAGCATTGAGAAGATGATTCAATACAGCTGGGAGCCTGGTGTGGATCCTGTGAAGCTGGAATTGAATATGAAAACCAGGGAAATGCAGCTCTGCTTATTTGAGGTTCATATCCAATGGGACAGCGAGGATTATGCCAATATGCTGTTTTTGCCAAAGGACAGCTCAAATGAAGGCTTGATGGATAAGCTGATGCAGCTGCAGGAGCGCCTGGCGTCAACAGATTTTGAGCTGCTGGAGAAAAAAGAAGAGCTGGAGCAAGTGCTGCTCCGCTTAAATCAGTTGTCTGGACCATTTATTCCGCTGTCTGATACACTTTGCCTGATCCCTTTATTTGGCGATATAACCGCAGATAAAATAAACGTTATTTCGGAAAGCTGCCTGAAGGCTGTCTTTGCCGGTGAATATGACGAAATTCTTTTTGATCTGACCGCTGTTGGGGAAATTGAAGATAAAGGCATAGAGAAATTCACCCAGCTGATTAAAACCTTGAACTTTATGACAGGCAGCATCATCAAATTGATCGGAATAAAGCCAAACCTGGCTGAAGTGCTTAATAACTATAAGCTTGATGAATGGGTGCAGATCGATCAGTCCCTGAAGCAGGTTTTAAATGTCTATTTTAAAAGGAATGAACGGGGGGCCTCTTAGGAGGTCTTTACTTTTGCCGCAAATGGAAGAACGCCGAAATTTCATAAAGTGACAGGCACCACCCGAAATTTGTCGAAACAGAGAAATATCCTTGCGAGGGTATTTCTTTTTTTGTTTCCAAAGGCGAAATAGTTTGACAATTATTCCGTTTAAAATCATGATAGTAAGTAAACTATTTGAAAGTCGGGGGCAGAAAAAATGGGTTTGCCGAAGGAGAGGCCTAACAGTCAAACGGAACAAAAGGGTTCCTTCATAAGAGATTTGACTGCTGAAAACATATCATCGGGAATCATTGCAAGCACACTGGTTATGACCGGGCCTGCCCTGATCATCCTGCAGGCGGCGTCAGCAGGGGGGTTCACCGATCAGCAGACGATTAACTGGATGTTTGCGGTTTATTTTTTTGGGGGTGTCTACAGCATCCTGCTGCCGCTTTTATACCGGATGCCCATTACAGGAGGGCATTCGATTACCGGTGCGGCCTTTTTGGCGACTGTGACTGCACAATATTCGTATCCAGAACTGATTGGCGGATATGTCATGTCCGGCCTGCTGATTTTTCTGGTTGGCATTTCTGGCCTGTTTACAAAAATCATTGGCTGGGTGCCGAAAGAAGTCATCGCCAGCATGCTTGGCGGGCTGGTCGCCAGCTATGTAGTGAAGCTCGTACCAGCAATCCAGGAAATGCCTTTTGTTGGAGGAGCGGCTTTGGTCAGTTTTCTGCTTTTTACGAGATATGTGAAAAAGTTCCCGCCTGTGCTAGCGGCTGTTGCAGTTGCCTTTGCGGTCTTATTTTTTACAGCAGATTTGAATGCAGCAAAAGACATATCATATTTTTTGCCGTCAATCCAGACACCGGAATTCAGCTGGATGGGGCTTGTAACGATTGCTCTGCCGCTGGCAATGCTGATTCTGAGCAATGATGCGGCACCAGGAATCGGTGCATTGGAAAGCGGAGATTTCAAACCCCCTATTCGGAAAATTGTTTCATCAAGCGGCATATTCTCCGTGATCACGAGCTTCTTTGGCGGACAGTGTGCCAATATCGCCGGCATGATGAGTGCTATCTGTGCCGGACCGGATTCCGGTCCCAGGGAAAAAAGGTATATGGGAGCAGTTGTGTCAGGAGCGATTACGATTGTCTTCGGCATTTTCGCCTGGAAAATCGTTCCCTTTATCCAATCGCTCCCCCAGGCTTTCATTTCATTGCTGGCAGGGTTCGCCCTCATTGGCGTCCTGCATTCAAGCCTGCAAACGGGCTTTTCCGGAAACCGATACCGATTAAGCGCCCTCTCAGCTTTTATTGTCACTTTATCAGGCGTGAGCATTCTTCATATCAGCGCTCCTGTTTGGGGACTTGTTGCCGGAGCGGTATTGGCCCGGACGGTGGAGAAGCATTAATGTGGTGACAGGCACCAGTAAAAAGTGTGGAAACGAAGGAATGAGCTTGGGAGCTTGATAGAAAAATGCTCAGTGTTTATATGGGGGAAATGCAGGGAACTATTCCCCGTCTTAGCCATACAAGGCAGCAAAACAAACGAATCTAGTAATTTCTTCATTGCCTGGACCAAATATTGTCATGGGTGGTATGATGGGTGAAAGCAGGGGCTTTCCTGCTTTAAAGCCTCATAGTTTTGTTCGGATATGAGCGAGCACCATAGATAGATCCAAAAACAGACCTGGAGCTGTATCAAGCTGCAATGGAGGTCCTGTCCATTCGGTGAAAAGATCCTGCAGAATACATATAGAATGTGATGTTTAGCCTCGAGCACAGACCAAGGATATCCACTTACAAAAAGATATTTTCAGCTGGTGTGCGACATACTAGGAAGGCTGGAGCAGGGGAAGGGCATGCTTGATTCTTCCACTGGGTGCGGATCTATCTAGTAATCTTTATATCTAGGGGGGAAACCGTGAAAAATGAAAAAACAGAAATTTTAAAAGATTGGCGCTTGCATGCCATTGTGCTTGTTTTGGTGGCAGCCACTGAAGCGATCGGACAGATCAGCTTTAAAGTAGGCGCTGGAGTTATTCTGCTGCTGCCTATGCTTTATGCTTTTTTCGTGGGGCTGGGTCTTTACTTCACTCCTCTTATTAAGGAAAAACAGGCTAAAAATGCAGAGCCCCTCATCGTGCTGGGGGTTACTCTGTTAATTGCGAAAATTGGCGTAACAATTGGGCCGCAAATCGAGGCCATTATTGCGGCTGGGCCTTCATTGCTGCTGCAGGAACTTGGTAACCTGGGAACAATCTTATTTGCGCTGCCAGTGGCTATTTTTCTTGGCTTTAAAAGAGAATCCATTGGCATGACCCACTCAATTGCCCGTGAGCCGAACGTGGGGCTGATTATGAATAAATACGGATTCGATTCGCCAGAAGGCAGGGGAGTAATGGCTATTTATATTTTCGGTACTGTGTTTGGTGCTGCCTTCCTGGGACTGATTTCCGGATTCCTGGCCACCATTACCCCGCTCCATCCATTGTCTTTCGCGATGGCATCAGGGGTGGGAAGCGGAAGCATGATGGCGGCTGCCAGCGGATCACTCGTTGCTGCCTTCCCTGAAATGGAGGCGCAGATTGTTGCCTTCGCAGGCGCCAGTAATCTTCTTTCACTTTCAACAGGGCTGTATGCAAGTATTTTCATTGGACTCCCTCTTACTGAAAAGCTGTACAGCATAATGATAAAACGCAAAGAGCAGAAGGATGCGGACAAAGGGGAAGATATCCATGCTTAAAAATATAACAGAGTGGTTCCTGATATTATGTATATTCGGTCTTTCAGCGCTGATCGGTAACTGGGTAGGCTACGATATCCTGCCGTCTGCAGCCATTCCGGGCATGCTTGTGTTAATTGTCATCAGTGTACTTGGTCTTATTCTTGAAAAAGTGCTGCCAGGTAATATTCCGAGTGTCGGATATATTGGGATTATCGGAATCATCGTTTCTATTCCTGGAGTACCTGGATCACAGTACGTTGTCGAATGGACAACCCAGGTCAATATCCTGGCTCTTGCTACCCCTATTTTGGCTTATGCAGGCATCTCAATCGGAAAGAACTGGGCTGATTTTTCCAAGCTGGGTTGGAGAAGCATTATTGTCGCAGTCTTCGTGTTCTTCGGAACCTTCATTGGATCTGCCGTAATAGCCGAGATTATTCTGCGGATGCAGGGAATTATTTAATGATTGCAGCCTGGCAGGAGGATACTGCCAGGTCTTTTTGGCTCGAATATCCACAGTGTTAATAGTATCCAAAAAAAATAAGAAAGAGTGAAGCCTATGAACCTTTATGAACAGCTAATAAAAGATTATGACCAGGAACTGACCCGCTCAGGTGTAAACGGCGAAAGATTGGCTAAAAGACTTGATGAGCTTTCAAGGATAGGCCTCATGGGTAGCGGTGGAGTGACACGCCCAGGCTATTCTGCTGAAGAGAAGGAAGCGAAGGAGCTGGTTACCAATTGGATGAAAAGCGCCGGTCTTACTGTGACAGCAGACGGTGCAGGAAATGTATTCGGCAGATTGGAAGGAAAAACAGATGGCCCCTCAATCGCTTCCGGTTCCCATGTTGACAGTGTTCCAAATGGAGGGCACTTCGATGGGCCATTAGGGGTTCTCTCAGCATTGGAAGTTGCGGAGTCATGGAAGGAAACAGGATACATACCGGAGAAGCCGTATGAGGTTGTGATTTTTTCAGATGAAGAGGGTTCGAGATTTATGAGCAGCTTAACAGGCAGCCGGGCATTTATGGGTCTGCTGAAGCCGGAAGAAATGGATCACCTGCGTGATGAAAATGGCAAAACGTTTCGTGAAGTGTTAAGTGAATATGGCAGCAGTGCTGAAGAGTGCTTAAAGGCAGGAAGAAACAGGCGTGACATCGAAACCTTCGTGGAGGTCCATATTGAGCAGGGAAAGGTGCTGGAAAGAGAGAATCAGCCAGTTGGTGTGGTAAAAGGCATTGCTGGTCCAGCCTCTCTGGAGGTAACGTTTACGGGGGAAGCGGGCCATGCGGGAAATACGCCAATGGCTGGACGCAGAGACCCCTTAGTGGCTGCCTCATTGTTTGTAGCGTCTATCGAGAAATTTCCAAAGCAAATCTCCGATACGTCCGTTGCGACTGTTGGAAAGCTGAACGTATACCCGAATGGCTTTAATGTCATCGCTCAGGAAGTAATATTAACAGTGGATATACGGGATATTTTTGAAGAAACCCGTGATCAGCTGCTTGATCAAATTAAGAATGAAGCCCGAAAAATAGCGGACGAACGAAGTATTGACGTGAAAATGAAGCTGAATGCCAAAATCAAACCTCTGCCAATTAATGAAAATCTGCAATCTGGCATAGCAGAATCCCTGGAGAAATTCGAGATTAAACCTGTTTATATCCCAAGCGGTGCCGGCCATGACACGATGATTGTCGGAACTGAAATCCCAGCGGCTATGCTGTTTGTCCGCAGCAGGGATGGCATCAGCCATAATCCCCGGGAATGGACGTCATTAAATGACTGTGTATATGGTGTCCATGTTTTGAAAGATTTTGTTGAAGGGCTTATGAAAAAATAGCAAAAGGAGTCATCCGCATGAGTATCCGCCACATAACCCTATCAGACGCCCAGTCCCTGGCAGATCTGATTACACAAGTAGAAAACGATTCAGACTACATGCTATTTGAGCCCGGTGAAAGGCAGACATCAGCTGAAGCGCAATTTAAAAGAATTGAAGCTATCCAAAAAGAAGATCACTCAGCCATAATTGTAGCAGAACAGAACAATAGATTGATCGGCTTCGTAATGGCTATCGGCGGTGCAGCAAAGAGAAACAGGCACTCAGTCTATCTCGTTGCAGGCATTCTTAAGGAACACAGAGGCCAGGGCAGCGGCACTATGCTGTTTGAAGAGCTTGACCGCTGGGCGCGTGAGCAAGATATCCACAGGCTGGAGCTTACAGCCGTTATCCATAATCATGCCGGTATCGCCCTCTACAAAAAAGCGGGTTTCCAAATTGAAGGCACCAAAAAACATTCGCTCATGATAAACGGTAATTTTGTTGATGAATACTATATGGCTAAGCTGATATAGCAGAAAGGTCATTTCCTATTAAACAAGGGGAATGGCCTTTTTCTTCTTAAAAATTTGTACACAGGCGGCACTTCGGACAGAACAAGCGGAAATCACATTGCTAGAGTCTTGAACCTGGGTCAACTTCGGACAGAATAAGCGGAAATCACGTTGCTAGAGTCCGAACCTTGGTCAACTTCGGACAGAGAAAGTCAAAATCGCTCCCCCAGAGTCCGAACCCCGTAACGCTTTAAACAAAAAAGGCACGACCCCCAGCCAACCTAGGTTAATAGACCGATCTTAAGGTAGAATTTCCTATTTTATTTCAGAAATCCCAGTATTCCCAAGGCATTCGGCATTCATTTTCACTAAACATAATGAAAAGTCAGAATTTTATTTGAATTCAAAACAAGTAATCTTGTATACTTGTAATACAAGTAACTTAAAAACGCTTACATTCAACATTCAGCAGGAAAGGGAGGATTTTATGATTAAGAGAAAGTGGAAGATTATCATATCGGTTCTGACACTGGTTTTCATTGTCATTGTTGGCGTACGGACTGCAGCCGAAAACGAGGATAAAAAGTTCGTTTCTGTTGCGACTGCATCAACTGGAGGTACATATTACCCGATAGGGGTTGGAATGGCTAATATTTGGAGCAGCCATTTAAAGGATGAAAAAATTCAGGCGAGCGGTCAGTCTTCAGCCGGCTCTATTGAAAATATTGAACTGCTTCGTGAAGGGGAAGCGCAGCTAGCTATCCTGCAGGGGTTAATTTCTTCACAAGCCTATGCAGGGGACGATTCCTTTGAAGGGAAACGCTATGAGGATCTCCGAACGATCTCGATGCTATGGCCGAATGTGGAGCATTTTGTGCTGATGAACAATGATATCAAAAGCGGGACGATCGACGATATAAAAGGAACGCGATTCTCTGTAGGGCCGCAGGCAAGCGGTACGGAGCAATCCACAGTCGTGATGATGGAAGGCCTCGGTCTTACGAAAAAAGATATTTCTCCTGAGTATCTTGGCTACAGTGACACAGTTTCCGCGATGCGTGACGGAAGACTGGATGGAGGTTCACTGCCTGCGGGGATCCCGATTTCTGCAGTGACGGATATGTATGCAAGTAATGTAAAAGCTTCGATTTTGGAAGTAACCGATGAGCAGCTGGATGCCATTAATGCAGTATCTGACAGCTGGTACCGCTATGTCATTCCTGGCGGGACATATCCTCGCATTGACGAAGATATCAACACCATTGCACAGCCAAACCTTTTATCCACAACGAAGGAAATGGATGAGGAAACGATCTATACATTAACCAAAACCCTCTATGAAAATTTGGATGAAATGTATGAGGTTCATAGCTCTGCCAAGGAAATGACTCTTGAAACCGCCCTTGATGGTGTATCCGTGCCTTTGCATGCCGGAGCCTACAGATATTTTAAAGAAGCTGGTCTTGATATACCTGAAAATCTAATACCGCCGGAAGCGAAATAAAGGAGGGAACATGATGACAAAATCAACAAGCGAACCCATTGTACAGCCCGCTGATCTGGATAAAGAAGCAGGCGGAGGTATGCGCCTGCTTGAGGGGCCATACAAAAAGGCTGCTGCCGCCATTGCTGTACTGTTTTCTGTTTTTGCCATTTATTCCAATGGATTATCCAATATTCAAGAGATATACAGAAACCTGATTTTCCTGGGTATTCTGCTGGTAATGACTTTTTTGTACTACCCTGCCGGCAAATCTTCCAATCAAAAAAGGTTTACATTACCTGACTACCTATTTGCGGCTCTTGCCCTTGCTGGTCTTGGCTATCTGCTCCTGAATTATACAACGATTCATGTGGACCGGGGCTCCCAGCCGATAATGATTGACTATATTTTTGGAGCAATTACAATCATTGTCCTCCTTGAAGCATCAAGAAGGGCAGTTGGGATCTTTATCCCCATCCTGTGCGGAGGCGCAATGGTATATGCCTTGTTTGGCACATACTTCCCGTGGATCTTCGGGCATGCGGGCTTTTCACTTGAACGGCTTCTGTACCGTCTTTATATGACGACTGAGGGTGTACTCGGATTAACGCTTTCAACAGCATCCACGTTCATCGTCATGTTCGTCCTGTTTGGAGCATTCCTCTCTGTCAGCGGCGCCACCCAGCTTTTCAATGATCTCGCCCTTGCCATTGCAGGCAGAAAGCGTGGAGGCCCGGCTCAGGTTGCGGTCATCTCCAGTGCACTGACAGGGTCTTTGAGCGGAAGTGCAGTTGCCAATGTTGCGACAACAGGAGCTTTTACCATTCCGCTGATGAAATCCATTGGACTTAAGCCTAAGTTTGCCGGTGCAGTAGAAGCAGCTGCTTCTACTGGCGGTATGATCATGCCGCCGATTATGGGGGCTGCGGCCTTCATCATGGCCGGGTTCCTTGGAATCTCTTATACGACGGTCATCCTGGCAGCAATCATTCCAAGTTTTCTCTACTATATCGCTTTGATCTTTGCCATTGATATTGAAGCGAAAAAACAAGGACTAAAAGGGATCAGCAAAGAAAATATCCCGGATGTTATCAAAATTCTGAAGGAACGAGGGGTTCTCCTTATCCCGATTATCGTTGTTATCACAACACTATTAATGGGGAAAACAGCCCTTTTTGCCGGATTTGCCGGAATCGGCGCGGTCATCATTGCGAGCTGGCTGGCAAAAGATAAATCATCAAGAATTACCATTTCTAAAACAATTGAGGCATTTATCGAAGGCGGAAGAGGGACAATTCAAGTCGGGATCGCCTGTGCCGCCATCGGAATCATCATTTGCGTTGTTACTATGACGGGAATTGGATCAACATTAGCTTATAATATTGTCGAATTAACGGGCGGACAGCTTTGGCTGATTTTAATCGTTGTCATGATCACTTGCATCGTTTTAAGTATGGGACTTCCATCGACAGCTCTTTATATCGTGGTTGCAGTAACAGCTGCTCCAGCGCTTGTAGAAGCAGGCGTTCATCCGATTGCCGCACACTTCTTTGTGTTCTGGTTTGGTGCTTTATCAAATATCACGCCTCCGGTGGCATTGGCTTCTTATACCGCAGCGGGACTGGCAGGGGCCAATGCGATGCAGACGTCATGGGAAGCGCTTAGAATTTCATTGCCGGGCTTTATCATTCCATTTATGATTGCCTATAATCCTATCATTCTCCTTCAGGCAGCAGAGGGGGAGACGGTATCTATTTTATCAGTAGCGCTTGTAGTCATCACAAGCACACTTGGCATTTACGCCCTGGCAAGTTCACTTGGAAACTACCTGAATGCCAAGCTTGTGATTGTTGAGAGAGTCCTGATGTTTGCAGGAGCTTTAATGCTCATTAAACCAGGCATGATTACAGATATCGCCGGACTCGGTATTTGTGTGTTCGCGATTTTATTCCACATCATCAGAGTCAAGAAAAGCAGTTCAGTCGAAATCACCATATAAGGAGCTAACAGCTATGAAAATCGAACGAAAAAAAATCTCGGCCCAGGTGCTGGATCAGCTGAAGGAAATGATAAAGGATGGCAGGTTCACGGCAAATAAGCCGATGCCATCCGAGAATGAACTGGCCAAACTGTTTGGCGTCAGCCGTGCGCCTGTTCGAGAAGCATTGAGCGTGTTATCTGCCAGTGGAATTATCGAATCCAGGCAAGGCGGCCGCAGCTTCGTCAAAGAAGTTAATATGGCAGACATGCTTGGATCGTTAGCGATTGAATACATTTCTGTGGAACAGGTTTTTGAGCTATTGGAGATGCGGATGGTTATGGAGACACAGGCAGCAGCAATTGCTGCCTTACGTCGTGATGAGGACGACCTGGAAAAAATGAAGGAAGCGCTCGATCAATTTGAAATCACGCTGACCAACCCTGAAGCGGTTGGCGATCAGGCAGATGTTACTTTTCATAAACACCTGATTGCTGCAACGAAAAATCGCTTCATGATACAAGTAATGGAAAATATAGATTATCTGTACCGAAAAGCCATTGCCTTTTCCCTCAAGAAGAATGTAGGCCTTCCGGCAAAGCGCGAACAGGTATATCAGGAGCATAGAAGCATTTATGCAGCTATTAAAGAACAGGATGAAGAACGAGCAGCAAAAGCGATGCGGGTGCATCTTGAGAATGTGGCAAATAAATTGAAGGTGAATGAAGGGGAAAGAAAGAAGGTGCCTTGTGATCACTGAACAGATTGTTGAGCGGCTTAAAAGCATCATGGATTCAGAAAAGCGCATTTTGCTTGAAAGGGCAGACCTGGTCTCTTATTCATATGATGGTTCATTTGGAGCCTATATTCCGGAGATCATTCTGCAGCCTGTTTCGACTGAGGAAGTGGCAGGCATTGTGAGGCTTGCAAATGAAATGAAAATCCCCGTCTATCCAAGAGGCAGAGGAACGAGTCTGAGTGGCGGCCCGCTTCCAGTTCATGGCGGAATGGTGCTTGACTTTTCCAGGTGGACTGAGAAGCTGATCATCGACCCGGAGGATACCGTTGCGATTGTATCTCCAGGTGTCATTACAGCCGATATTGACCGGGAAGCGCAGCGGCATGGACTGATGTATCCCCCAGACCCGAGCAGCTCCCATGTTTCCACAATCGGAGGGAACCTTGCTGAAAATGCAGGAGGCCCGCGCGGTTTAAAGTACGGAGTAACAAAAGATTATGTGCTGGGACTCGAGGTTGTCACCCCAGAAGGTGACATTATCCGGACAGGCGGCAGGACGGTCAAAAACGTCACCGGCTATGATCTGACAAAACTGATCGTTGGCTCTGAGGGGACGCTCGGCATCATTACAGAAGCGACCCTCCAGCTGATTCCAAGACCGCAGGCCACTCAGACCATGATGGTCATATTTGATGACATTATTGATGCAGGAAAAGCGATTTCCGCAGTACTCACATCCGGCATCCTGCCTTCTAAAATGGAAATCATGGACCAGGCTTCCATCCAGGCGGTGGAAGAGTTTCAGCCGATTGGGCTTCCGATAGATGTAGATGCGATTATCCTGATTGAGCTTGATGGCCATCCAATCGCCATCAGAGATGAAAGCGAGCAGGTGAAGCAGGTATGCCTGGAAGTTGGGGCCAGGGAAGCAATCATCGCCAGGGACGGGGAATCTGCCGCAAACCTATGGAAAGCGAGAAAACTTGTTTCACCTGCTATCGTCAGGAAAAAACCGACGAAAATTTCCGAAGATGCCACCATTCCCAGAAGCAAGATTCCTGAAATGTTCAGAAGGCTACAGGAAATCAAAGCAAAATATGAAATTGACTTAGTTGTATTCGGTCACGCTGGAGACGGAAATCTGCATCCGAATATTATTACCGATAAAACAAATAAGGAAGAAATGAAATGCGTAGAAAAAGCAGTCGAAGAAATTTTCACAGCAGCGATTGAATTGGGAGGAACTCTCTCAGGCGAGCATGGAATCGGGACCATGAAAGCGCCATTTATGGAGATGGAGCTGGGAGAAGCGGGACTCGACATGATGAAACGAATGAAGAAAGCGTGGGATCCGAATAACATTATGAATCCGGGCAAAATTTTTCCCGAGACAAAAGGACAAAAGCTGGTGTTAATCCATGACTAGCCAGCTTGCCTATAAAGAAACATTCGATTGCGTCCAGTGCGGTTATTGTCTCCCGGCATG
Source organism: Cytobacillus sp. GQ23 (assembly GCF_059758675.1). Taxonomy (NCBI): domain Bacteria; kingdom Bacillati; phylum Bacillota; class Bacilli; order Caryophanales; family Bacillaceae; genus Cytobacillus; species Cytobacillus sp. GQ23. Next base: position 35,591 of record NZ_JCAXER010000017.1, on the reverse strand, counting down.
TCCCACATACGCCACTATGGGGAAGGAAAGGCACTCGCCTCGGGGCAGGATTAATCTTGTGCAAATGGCGGCCGAAGGGAAGATAACCATTGATGAAATTACCGAATCGATGGAGCTATGCCTCGGCTGCCGTGCCTGTGAAACAGCCTGTCCAACCAATGTGCAATATGGAAAAATTCTTGAGTCATTTAAGGAAGTAAAAGCGGACGAAACACCAGCTCCATTCATGGAAAACATGGCGCTGCAGAAGGCCTTGCCGAATAAAAAATTGCTGGCAGCCATGAGAGCTTCACTTCGGGCCTATCAGCAAGCGGGTTTGAATTCGTTTGCCCGCAAAAGCAAGGTGCTCAGTATTCTTCCCGAACAGCTGCGTGCTTTTGAAGAAATTGCTCCGGCGGTGGAAATGCCAAATAAACAGCTGAGAGCAGGCACCCATAGCCTGGGGCGTAAGCTGAAAGTCCGTGTCGCATTTTTTACAGGCTGCATAATGGATGTGTTTTTTGCCAAAATCAATGACCTCAGCATCAAGCTGCTGAAGCATGCGGGCTGCGAAGTTACGGTAATCAAGGAACAAACCTGCTGCGGCGCACTGCAAAACCATAGCGGTGACTCGGGAACATCCAGGAAGCTGGCGAAGGAAAATATCGCGGCCTTTGAAAAAGGGAGCTTTGACTTTGTCGTTAATGCGATTGGCGGCTGCGGTGCGATGCTTGTTGAATATGATCACCTTCTTGCTGATGACCCGGAATGGGCAGAGCGTGCCAGGGTGTTTGCGGAAAAGAATAAGGATGTAAGTGTAATTCTGAACAAACTCGGAATCAGCTTCAGCCGGGAACTATCAGGGGCTGTGACCTATCAGCCATCCTGCCATTTGCTGAATGTGCAGAAGGTGGCGGATGATCCCGTCCAGCTCCTCGAAAGCATACCAGGGATTACATATGTTCCGCTTCCGAAAGGAGAGATGTGCTGCGGATCGGCGGGGATTTATAATATTGTCCACTACGAAGAATCCATGGAAATCCTTGATAGCAAAATGGAACAGGTCCAAAAAATCTCCCCGGACATCATCGTCACGTCCAACCCGGGATGCCATCTGCAGATGTGCCTTGGGGTCAAACGGGAAGGGCTTGAAGGCAAGGTCCGTGTTGTTCATATTATTGAATTATTAGCAGAAGCCTGCGGGATTGATCATAAATAAGGGAAAGGGTGGAGGATCATGTATGATTACATCATTATTGGCGGGGGCATTGTCGGCCTGTCAACAGGAATGGAGCTGCTGAACCGGTTTCCGTCTGCAAAAGTGGCTATCCTGGAAAAGGAAAGCCATGTGGCTGCCCACCAGACGGGCCATAACAGCGGCGTTATCCATTCTGGTATTTATTATAAACCTGGCAGCTTTAAAGCTAAACTTGCTAAAAAAGGCAGCGAATCCATGACAGAATTTTGCCGGAATCATGGTCTTGAAGTGGATATCTGCGGCAAGGTTATTGTTGCAAGCGAAGATTTCGAGCTCCCCCTCATCGACAATTTATATCAGCGCGGACTGGACAACGGCCTTGGAATCCGCATGATTGACAAGGAGGAGCTGAATGAAATCGAGCCGCATGTGAATGGAAAAAAGGCCATTCATGTGCCAATGGCAGGCATTGTTAACTATAAGCAGGTTTCCGAAAAAATGGCTGAGATCATTACGGAAAAAGGCGGAGACATTCTGCTGAACCATAAAGTTCTGGCGATTGATGAAAATGCTCAGGAAGTAATCGTTCAGACCAGCAGGAAAGAGGTTAGGGGAGCTTATTACGTAAACTGCGGCGGTCTTCAATCAGACCGGATTGCAAAGCTTGCCGGACTCAGAACAGATGTCAAGATCGTGCCATTCAGGGGAGAGTATTATATGCTCAAACCGGAGAAAAGCTCGCTTGTCAAAAACCTGATTTATCCTGTGCCTAACCCTAACTTTCCTTTCCTGGGAGTCCATTTTACCCGTATGATTAATGGAACGGTCGATGTTGGCCCCAATGCAGTCCTTAGCTTTAAGCGCGAGGGATACAAAAAGACGGACCTGAATGTGGCAGATCTGATGGAGGTTGTGGCCTATAAAGGGTTCTGGAAGCTTGCAAAGAAATACATGAAAGAGGGAGTGGATGAAATGGTCCGCTCAGCATCCAAGGAGCTGTTCATGAAAAATGTCCAGAAGCTAATGCCGGATATCCAAAAGGATGATATTGTTCCGGGACCGGCCGGTGTCAGAGCGCAGGCCTTGAAGGACGATGGCTCTTTAGTCGATGACTTTTTCATTGTGCCCGGCAAACGCTCCATTCATGTCTTAAATGCCCCATCTCCGGCCGCGACGGCATCCATAGAAATTGGAAAAGAGATCGTCAGGAAGATGGACGGAACGTTTAAGATGGAATCAGCTGTTTAATAAAGATCGGAGAATAATTAAAATCCCCCTAAACCATAATATGGAAGAAGGGGGATTTTTTAATGAAAGCCACAACTGTGATAAGGCTGATGCATCTGGTTATACCCTGGATGACAATCGTTTTTCTGCCTAAAAAGTCATTCAATAAATTCTCGACAGTTTCTGTTTTTGCAGGTATTTTAGTGTTTATTTTAAGCACACTGGCTATCCCTTTTAAATGGTGGACAGTGGAAGGAGGGCACTTCAAGAAGCTGCTTAATGATCTAACCTTCATACTGGGGCCATTTTTTATCGGGACCCTCTGGATCTTCCATTTCACTTTTGGCAGTTTTAAGAAGTACCTGGCAGTAAATGCAATCATGGATCTTCTGTTTGCATACCCGCTAAATTACTTGTATGAAAAGTTTAAATTGTACAAGCTCGAAAAATTTAAGCCCATTCATATTTTCCTGTTCTTCACCTCTTATGCCTGGATTATATATGGGTACCAGGAATTCTTCCACCGGAATAACCGGTAAAAAAAAGCCGCTCCATCATGGAACGGCTTTTCATCTGTAATCAGCATTCTCCATTATGACACTCGACTCCGATCACACGGAAGCCATTTGCATCCAGTTCTTTCTTGATTTTATCCAATGTCTCTTCTGTCGTATGCTTCGGCAATGTAAAAAGGACACGGCGGATCAAGCTGACATGGAAGTTGGATGAATCCAGTGAGATAACACCCTGGATATCGCTGTACTTGCTGATTATGCCTGTCATCTTCTTCAAGGTACCCTGTGTACCATAGCTGCCCACAGTCAGTGTATAACTGCCGCGGTTCAGCCCCCACGCTTCCTCCAGCAGTTCAAGTACGGCTGCGTGTGTCAGCAGCCCAACAAACTGGCCATGATCATTCTCAACCGGGAGATAAGGATATCTCTTCAGCGTGATAAAGGCCTTCATGAAAGAGTCGTCCTCATTTATTACAGTCTGCTGGTCTTTAGCCAGAACTGTAATCGGTTCATCCAAAGAATGATTCTCTTTATATTCTAAAATATCGACCTTATAAATATTGCCTGCAAATCTTGTATGTGTGGCATCCAGAATAGGGACACAGCGGTAGCCGGTTTGATTTAAAAACTGCAGAGCCTTTTCCAAATTAAAGGTCTCATCACAAAACTTAACATCTTTTTTATCCACCATCTGATGGCGAATCAGCATGCGAGCATCCTCCTTTACCCCTAACCTTCTCTATTCTATGCCGGTGCCTTTTCGGCAATGATAAGAAATTAAGTGAAACCCCTTGTGAAAACTTGTAGAATAGGAAACAGCCATCATCATGAAAGGTGCTGAGAAAACGTGGAAAGCATTACAGTTGTATCGCTGCTGGATGTAATTGGAGAGCTGTTTTCCGATGAGATTTCCATTGCGGTTTCCAATAAGAGTGAATATATCTATTACCGGCCGAGCAAGCGCATCGATTTAAAAATCAGGCCGGGTGACAGGGTGAAGGAAGGAACCATCACCTATAAGGCATTAGGGACACAGCAAAGAGTATCGGAGTTTATTGACCGTGATGTCTTTGGTGTTCCGTATCACGGCATGGCCGTGCCTTTTTTGCATGAAGGGAAGCTTGAAGGCTGTGTAACGGCTATTTCTCCGGCTTTAACGGATGGAAAATCGGTTGTGACGATGAAAACAAATGATGGATGGATTCCTATTCCTTTTTCAGAGGTTGTTTACCTTGAGGCAAAGGATAAGAAGACATATGTACATACCGGCGGCCATTCAGGCACCCACAAATATTCGCTTCAGGATTTTGAGTATTCGCTGCCGAAGGACAGTTTCATCCGCTGCCATCGTTCATTTATTGTCAATGTCAATCAAATAAAGGAGATCTTTCCTGACTCGCATTCCACCTTTCTCCTTGTCATGAAAAACGGGGACCGGGTGCCGGTCAGCCAGTCTTATTCCAGCTATTTCAGGAAACTGCTTGGTTTTTAGAAAATTCTTTCTGTTTCAGCTTGGTAATTTGCTGTTTTATCCGAATATTCCGTAACATAACCGAAAAAGTCCTGGCTCCCTTTTTATCCGGGTAAAATGATGATATATACCATGGCAAAGGGGAGGAGCAACATGGATAAACAATTAGACCGGATTCGCGACAGCCGCCTGCATGACAGGGTAGTTACACCAGAAGAAGCAGCATCCTGGATTCAGGATGGCATGACTCTGGGGCTAAGCGGCTTTACACGTGCGGGTGATGTGAAAGCGGTACCATTTGCACTGGCTGACCGGGCCAGACATGAAAGCTTTAAAGTGAATGTGTATACTGGGGCATCTTTGGGATCTGATGTGGATAAGCTTTTTGCGGAAGCGGGGATTTTGGGAAAGAGGCTTCCATTTCAGGCTGATCCAACTATGAGAAAAAGCATTAACCAGGGGGATTTCTTATTTATCGATCAGCATTTATCCCACACGGCAGAGCTTGTGCGCGCCAATGTCATGGATCCTATTGATTTCGCTATTTTGGAAGCGGTTTCTATTACGGAGGATGGCTTGATCATCCCGTCTACTTCAATCGGAAACTCGCTGTCTTTCGCGGAAAACGCCAGACATATCATCATCGAAATCAATCTGGCTCAATCCACACAGCTGGAAGGCCTGCATGATTTGTATGAACCTGGCAGGCAAGGAGAACGGGATCCAATCCCGCTTACGAAAGCTGACGACCGCATCGGCACGCCGGGAATTAAAGTGGATTTGGATAAGGTGAGGGGAATCGTGTTCACGAACCAGCAGGACTCTCCTTCGACAATCGTGCCGCCGGATGAAGAGACCGCCATCATGGCTCAGCATCTGCTTCAGTTTCTCCGCGGGGAAATTGCAGCAGGGAGGCTGACGAAAAGTCTGGCACCTCTGCAGTCGGGCATTGGGTCTGTGGCAAATGCCGTGCTTCATGGAATGCTCGATTCTGAGTTTGAGAATCTGGAAGTCTATTCAGAAGTGCTGCAGGATGCGGTATTTGACTTGATGGATGCCGGAAAGGTGGACTTTGCGTCCTGCTGTTCTATCACTCTATCAGATGAAAAAATGAAAGAGGTTTTTGCGGACTTCGACCGGTACAGGGACCGCTTAATTATGCGTCCGCAGGAGATATCCAACCATCCTGAAATCATCCGCCGCCTCGGCTTGATTTCGATCAATACCGCACTGGAGCTCGATATTTATGGGAACGTGAACTCCACCCATGTACTTGGAACAAAAATGATGAATGGGATCGGCGGATCAGGCGATTTTGCCAGAAATGCACGTCTGGCGATCTTCGTGACAAAATCCATTGCCAAGGACGGCAAGATTTCAAGCATCGTCCCATTCGTCTCCCATGTTGACCATACCGAGCATGATGTCGATGTAATCGTCACAGAACAGGGCTATGCAGATCTGCGCGGGCTGGCTCCAAGGCAGCGCGTCGAGCTGATCATCGAAAATTGCGCACATCCGCTCTACCGTGACCAGCTTCGCGACTACTACCGCGAAGCCCTCACAAGAGGCGGCCAGACACCGCACATACTGGAAAAGGCCCTCTCCTGGCACACAGACTTCGCCCAAAACGGAACTATGCTGAAAGAAACAGCGTCAGCTTCAGCTGCTGCTGCTGTTCCACAGTGGAGCTTCTGCTGAAAATAGATGGTGACAGGCACCTATACCACTTCACCGAACTGGTATAGGTGCCTGTCACTTTTAATGTTACAATGATAGCTATACTAACAAAATGATTGGGTGAATTTATGAGGAATGCTATCAAATTAATTGCGGCTCCTAGATATAGGAATAGTTTTCGGGAAGGTTATCCGCTTGTGACAGAGGAGTCTGTGCAGCGGATTCCGAAGAACATCGAAGAGGGTGCGGTCTTTGAATTGACTGATGAGAGCGGCCGGTTTATCGGCAAAGGGTATTATGGGAAGCAGAATAAAGGCAGAGGCTGGATTCTTTCCCGAAATCCTCAGGAAACCTTCGATGAAGCATTTTTTGCGAAAAAATTCGAAGAAGCACTGGAAAGGAGGGAAGCTTTGTACCATGATCCCGATACAACCGCTTTCCGGGTGTTCAATGGGGAAGGAGACGGAATCGGAGGCATCACGATTGATTTTTATAATGGCTTTTATGTAATCAGCTGGTACAGTGAAGGCATTTATTCATTCAGGGATACAGTGATTCAGGCATTGATGAAAAGTGCTGATGTTAAAGGACTGTACGAAAAGAAACGGTTTGCTGTAAAAGGCACGTATATCGAGGATGATGATTTTATAGAAGGAGAACGAGCATCTTTTCCGCTGATCGTGAAGGAGAATGGCATCAGATTCCCCATTTATCTGAATGATGGTGCCATGGTAGGTGTATTCCTTGATCAGAGGCATGTCCGCAAGACAATCAGGGACAAGTATGCCGCCGGAAAAACGGTTCTGAACACGTTCTCTTATACCGGCGCTTTCTCAGCGGCTGCCGCATTAGGGGGAGCCGTGAAGACAACCAGTGTCGATCTTGCCAACCGCAGCAAAAGCAAAACGATTGAAATGTTTAGCGTTAACGGCATTGATCATGAGGCACAGGATATCATTGTGGAAGATGTGTTCAATTACTTTAAATACGCAGTGCGGAAGCAGCTGAAATTTGATATGGTCATCCTGGACCCTCCAAGCTTTGCCCGTTCCAAAAAGCATACATTCAGTGCGAGAAAAGATTACCCAGAGCTGCTCGCGCAGGCCATCCAGATCACAGAAAAGGATGGAATCATTGTGGCATCATCCAACTGCAGCACATTCAGCATGAAAAAATTCAAAGACTTTATCAAAAAGGCGTTCGCCCAGACAGGGGACCGCTACAAAATCCTTGAGGAATTCACCCTCCCGGAAGACTTCCGCACCATCAAGGAATTCAAAGAAGGAAACTATCTTAAAGTAGCATTTATACAGAAGCTGTAACAAAAAAGGGGTGACAGGCACCTATACCAGTTTAGTGAACTGGTATAGGTGCCTGTCACCTTTTCAATCTCTTCATTGTCACCTTTTCATTCGTATTCTGCCCGCAGCTCTTTCATTTTTCTCACCAGGTTTTTCCCAATGTCATGTGAGAAGTCTTCATAGACCGGGTCCAGCATGGCTTGCCATTGCTGTTTTTCATCCGGTGTGAGTTCATGAATCTGAATGGAAGAATTCTGCCTGATTTTCTCTAGCAGTTCTTCGTTCATGTCAAAAGCCATCCGGCTGTTCCAGTCAGTTGTTTCTTCCATAGCCTCCAGCAGGATTTTCCTGGTTTCCTCACTCTGCTCATTCCAAACCTTATTGCTCATCATCACCGCATATCCAAGATATCCATGATTGCTGATTGTCATGTGCTGCTGCAGGTTATAAAATTTCTTAGAGTAGATGTTGGAAATCGTGTTTTCTTCGCCATCCACTTCACCTTCTTCCAGCAGCTTGTAAGTAGAATTAAAGGAATCCTGGACAGCCTTTGCCTTTAAGCGGCTGAATTGGGCCGATAGCACATCACTTTGCATGATTCGGAAGGATTGCCCTTTCAGATCCTCCGGCTTTTGTATGGGCCCTCTATTCGAGGTGATCTGTTTAAATCCATTTGGCCAGTGGGCGAGTCCTTTAAGGCCGGCCCCTTGAAGAGAATTCAGCAGCTGCCTGCCGATATCCCCGTTCAAGCCTTCCAGAGCCGCTTCGCGCGAAGGGAAAGCAAACGGCAAGTCGAGCACACCCCATTGCGGGGAAAGCATGCCAAGCTTGGACGTGGAGGGAGCAATAAAGTGAACCTGCCCCTCCTTTAACGCATTGATTTCTTCAATATCAGAATAGAGACTGCCGTTTGGAAAGACTTCTATTTTAATGCCGCCATCCGATTTTTCAGCGACAAGCTTTGCAAACCGTTGAGCTGCAAGGCCCTTCGGCGTATTTTCTGCCACAACATGGCTGAATTTAAAGACAATTTGCTCCTTGAGCCCTTCCTGGTCATCATCGTAGGGAATCTCTTCCCCTGGAAAAAAGCTTCGATAGCCCAAAAAGGCAGCCAGCAGCAAAACCGAACCGGCAAGGAGAACATAGCTTTTCATGTGAATCCTCCTTTTTAAAAACTATTAATGTTATCATACTTACAAGAATTCTATCCGTAAAGACAGAAGGGAGGGACCCCTTGTGAATCAGATGCCCATCCGCTGGAAGATTACCATTCTTTCTTATGCCGTCGTCATTTTTTCTTTATTGATTGGCGGGATGGTTGTGATTGCTAACATCCAGGAGCAGGAAGAAAAAGAACTGAGAATTCGCTCGATGAATACTGCCAGAACGGTGGCAGAGCTGTCAGATGTGAAAAAGGGGATCCTGCAGCCGCAGGGCTGGAAGACGGTCAACAAAGTTGCAGAGGAAATTCGCATTATTAATGAAACAGATTATATAGTGATCATGAATATGGAGCGTATCCGCTATTCTCATCCGGTCAGGGAATTGATCGGCAAGCCATCTGCAGGCGAGGATGAAAAGCCCGCATTTGCCGAACATATTTATTTTTCCAAGGCAGAGGGAGAAGCAGGCATCTTTATCCGCGCGTTTATCCCGATCAAGGATGAAAACCTCAACCAAATCGGTGTGGTGGCAGTCGGCAACAAGATCCCTTCCATAACCGAAATAATCGCAGATTTGAAAGATGAAATCAGTATCATTGTTCTGCTGACGCTCATATTCGGTCTGATCGGCTCTTTAATGCTCGCCAATCATATTAAAAAGCAGATGTTTCAGCTTGAGCCACATGAAATCAAACGGATGCTGGAGGAAAGGACAGCCACTTTCCATTCGATCAATGAAGGCGTAATTGCGATCGACAACCAGGAAAATATTACGATTTTTAATGACAAAGCCAAGAAAATTTTTAATGTGGCAGGCCGTGTCGCAGGCAAAAAAATCAGATCTGTTTTAAAAGATACAAGGCTTCCCGAGATTGTGGAGAGCAACCGCGCCGTTTATAATGAGCAAATTATAGTGAGCGGCAAGGTCATACTGAGCACCCGAATTCCGATCCGGAAAGACAATGAAAAGATCGGAGCGGTAGCCATCTTCCAGGACCGTACAGAAGTCACGAAGCTGGCTGAAGAGCTGACAGGAGTGAAAAGCTTTGTAGAGGCGCTCAGGGTGCAGAATCATGAGCATATGAACAAGCTTCACACCATTGCCGGTCTGATTCAGCTCGGGAAAGCGGATCAAGCATTAAAGCTGACGTTCGACGCTTCTGAAGAGCAGGAAACCCTCTCGAATTTCCTCAGTGATAATATCCGGAACGATGCCATTGCAGGTCTACTATTAAGCAAGGTGCGGCGCGGCAAGGAATTGGGCATTACAGTCGTCATCGACTCTAACAGCAGTCTGGCGAAGTTTCCGGACCGGCTGGATCACCATGATTTTGTTCTGCTGCTGGGCAATCTCATTGAGAATGCCTTCGGGGCTTTTGAGCATAGCGATCGGGAAGATCGAAAAGTGGATATCAGCATTGAGCAGACAGACGAGATTTGTGCCCTGCTGGTGGAAGATAACGGAAGCGGCATAGAGGAATCAATTTTGCCAAAGATATATGAAAAAGGATTTACTGCCAATAAATCTGGCGGGACAGGCTACGGACTTTACCTCGTCAAGCAAATTGCAGAAAAAGGCGGGGGAGCAATCGAGGTTTCAACAAGCAAGGATGAAGGAAGCTCTTTTACAATCATTTTTCCGATGGAAGCGGAGGGAGAATCATATGGCGGTTAAAGAAGAAATCAGTGTGCTGCTGATCGAAGATGATCCAATGGTCCAGGAAGTGAATAAAGAATTTATAGCAAGTGTGCCAGGCTTTAAGATCATCGGAGCGGCCGGGAATGGGGAGGAAGGCATTACCCTGGCAAAAAAACTGCAGCCTGACCTGGTGATCATGGATATTTTTATGCCAAAAAAAGATGGCATTCAAACCTTGAAGGAATTTAGAAAACAGCACCTTGATTCGGATGTCATCGTCGTTTCCGCTGCAAAGGATAAGGAAACCATCAAGCAGATGCTTCAAAACGGAGCCAGGGATTATATAATAAAGCCCTTTAAGCTGAACAGGATACAGCAGGCTCTCGAAAAGTACCGCCATTATAGAGAAAGCCTTAAGGAATCGGGCACCCTCTCACAGGAGCAGCTTGATGCCCTGATTTATGTGAAGCAGGCGAAGAAAGAAGAAAACGTATTGCCGAAAGGGCTAAATGAATTCACCTTAAATGAAATTACTGCGTTTATGAAACAGCAGACTGAACCCCGCTCTGCCGAAGAAGTCGCGAACGGCATCGGCATTGCCAGAGTTACCGCCCGCCGCTATCTGGATTACCTTGAAAAAAGCGGAGCGATCTTGCTGGATGTGCAGTATGGGGGCGTGGGCAGGCCTGTAAATCGGTATGTCATCGTTTAGCTGTTTTCTTAAGACCAAAATGAACAAAACATCCGTTATGACCATAAACTTCTCTCTTTTATCTGAAAACGCTATCATTTCTAATAGAATGAATAGTTAGAAAAAAGGAGCTGAGATAAGAGTGAAGAAGCAGCGGATTTATAAGAATTTAACCTTTCAGGTGTTAACGGCTATTTTTATCGGTGTTATGGTCGGGCTTATTTGGCCGGAAGTCGGAAAAGAAATGAAGCCTGTAGGCGACACCTTCATAAACGCAGTCAAAATGGTCATCGCTCCGATTATCTTCCTGACCATCGTCCTTGGAATCGCAAAAATGGGCGATATGAAAAAAGTCGGCAAGGTAGGCGGAAAAGCATTCATTTATTTTGAGATTGTTACTACACTTGCTTTAATGATCGGCCTGATCGTCGTAAATGTCATTAAACCGGGTGCAGGACTGAACTTTAATGAATTGGAAAAAGGAGATGTTTCACAGTATACAGCCAATGGCGGAGAGGGCATCAATTGGATTGAGTTTGTGACACATATTGTTCCTTCCAACATGGTGGATGCCTTTGCCAAAGGAGATATCCTGCAGGTATTATTCTTTTCTGTACTATTTGGGGTCGGCTTGGCGGCTCTTGGAGAAAAGGGCAAAATCGTCATTGAATTTTTGGATAAGCTATCACTGGTATTCTTTAAAATCATCGGCTATGTCATGAAGGCCGCCCCGCTTGGAGCATTTGGCGCCATGGCCTATACAATCGGACACTTCGGACTTGCATCACTTGTACCACTGGGCAAACTGATGATTTCCGTGTACGTGACAATGTTCTTATTTATCTTTGTTGTATTAAACATTATCTGCAAAATGTACGGATTCAGCTTATGGAATTATCTGAAGTTCATCAAAGATGAAATTTTGATCGTATTAGGTACAAGTTCATCAGAATCAGTGCTTCCGAGAATGATGGATAAAATGGAGCGCATCGGCTGCTCCAAATCGGTGGTGGGTCTTGTCATTCCAACAGGCTACTCCTTTAACCTGGATGGTACATCCATCTACCTGTCTATGGCTGTTGTCTTCCTTGCCCAGGTATTCGGAGTGGATCTGACAATCGGCCAGCAGATTACGATTCTGCTAGTATTAATGCTTACTTCAAAGGGAGCAGCAGGTGTTACAGGCAGCGGGTTTATCGTATTGGCATCCACGCTTGCCGCCCTGCAGGTTATTCCTCTTGAAGGATTGGCTCTGCTTCTTGGTGTAGACCGTTTCATGAGTGAAGGAAGAGCAATCGTAAACCTGATCGGAAACGGAATTGCCACGATGGTTGTAGCGAAGAGTGAAAATGAATTTGATGAAAATAAGGCGAAACAAGCCATCAGTGATATGAAATTAATGAAGCAGGAACAGCAAAAGCAGGCAGTATAAATGGAAAGGCCATTCTCCTTTTGGGGGAATGGCCTTTCCATTTATATTGTCGAAATACCCGCTGTGCAGGCGACAATTATTGCAGTAATTTCCCGGGAAAAAATCAGAACTGACGTATTTCCATGTCTTTTCAATCAAACGTTTGATTGAAAAGTAAATTGTTGAATAAACACGAAAGACAAATAAAATTTAGAAAGTTATAAAAATTTTATGGTATGATTATTTTTAAAAAATGTGACAGGTACCTATACCACTTGGCCAAAGTGGTATAGGTACCTGTCACCGGAAAGAAGGTTTACGTAGTGAAGCGCTCAAAGGTTCATTATGCGTGGATAATTTTAGTGCTGACGTTTTTGGCTTTGCTGGCTGCACAGGGGGTTCGATTGTCGTTCGGAGCGTTTATGGCGCCATGGGAGCATGAGTTTTCGGCAAATCGAAGTGTTATTTCCTTCATTGCTTTTGTGAGCTATATTGTTTTTGCCATTTCACAGCCGTATGTCGGCCGGCTGATTGATAAGTATGGCATCCGTTACATTCTATCCTTCAGTATACTGGTTATTGGTTTTTCAACACTTCTGACCTTTTTTACCACCAGCCCCGTTCAGCTGATGATCATCTACGGAGTAGTCGCCTCAGTTGGCTTTGGCGGTGCATCCAATGTAGCGGGAACGATGGCAGTGGCGACCTGGTTTGCAGATAAAAAAGGAATGGCGATGGGACTGATGTCTGCAGGCACAGCCGCAGGACAGCTTATTCTCGTCCCGCTCTCCTTATTCCTAATTGACCAGCTGGGCTGGAAGACAACCGTCCTGGTGCTCGGCTGCTTTTTGATAATAATCATTTTCCCGCTGCTTCTGCTTTTTATCCGTTCGAACCCGGCTGATCTGCATATCCATGCGTACGGAGCAAAAGTGAGTGAAAGTGAGAAGGGCCTGCAGGAGAAAAAGGAAGCACCAAAAGGGACGCTATCTATATTCCAGCTTTTAAGGAGGAAAGAATTCCTGTTTCTCATGCTCCCGTTTTTCGTGTGCGGCGTGACGACTACTGGGCTGATGGATACGCACCTTATTCCATTTGCCCAATATTGCGGATTTACGCCTGGCGTTACGGGAGCCGCTGTCAGCCTGCTGGCCGGCTTTAATATTTTTGGCACTGTTGTTTCCGGGTTCCTGGCAGATAGGTGGAATTGCAGAAAAATCCTTGCCTTTCTCTACGGAGTGAGGGCTCTGACTATTGTTCTGCTTCTGATCATCTTGAATGATGCTTCACTATTTGGCTTTTTCATCACCCAGTCCCATCTGCTCATCCTATTTGCCATCAGCTTTGGAATTGTTAATTTTGCCACTGTCGCACCAACTATGAAGCTGGCCGCGGAATATTTCAGTCATCTGTCCGCAGGAGCAGTGATTGGCTGGATCTATTTGAGCCATCAGCTGGGGTCAGCTCTCGGTTCCTTTGTCCCTGGTGTATTATTTGATCTGACAGGCAGCTATGACAGTTCTTTCATTGCCTCCATTATTCTTCTGATATTCGCATCTGCCTTAAGCATAATGCTTCCAAGGCAGGGGGCAGATTATCAGTATGCTGCCGGCAGAGAGTTAGCCGAGTATAGGTAGAGGCTAAAAATCGACACTTTATTTCTCTTCGGTTAAAATAAAATTATTGAAATAACAGTTCGGTTAGGGGAGACGGGCATGCATCGTAATCATGATTTATATCAATTTTTCCTTGAAAAAACATGGGACTTAACAGAAGAATGGTATAAAAATGTGAACAAAGAAAAAAGCGGCGGGATATATACCTCGGAAGACCCCGCTGTGATCGAACGAGTAAAGAAGCAAAATTACGAGTTCCACAAAGAGTTCTCCGAAGTCTTTGATAAAGATGAAGAAACTTTTTTTCATGATTTGGAAGGATGGATTGTCAAAGTGGCGCAGGATGATGAACATCTCCGCACCCCTCTGGAGAAGATCCTCCAGGAGTTTTTTAACACCCAGGAACAGTATTTGAATCTGCTGGAGCAATTCGTTGAAATCAATCAGGGCCAATTTAATGAAAAGCAAATTTCCTTATGGCGCAGGATGATTACTAAAACCATTGGTGAAGTGGTTACCTGGTTCACGGAGGAATATAATAATCATTCCCAAAAGAGGCTGCAGGCTCAGCAGGCTTTAATCCTTGAGCTCAGCTCCCCGGTCATTTCTTTGACGGAAGATATCGCGCTTCTGCCGCTTGTCGGGGATATTGATACCACACGTGCGAAAATCATGCTTGAAAATACACTTCAGCAATGCAATAAATTAGGGGTGACTCAGCTCTTTTTGGATCTCTCAGGTGTAGTCATGATCGATACGATGGTAGCCCACCAGCTATTCCAGCTCATAGAAGCGCTAAGCCTGATCGGCGTAAAGACCACAATCTCCGGCCTAAGGCCGGAAATTGCCCAGACTGCCGTACAGCTCGGGTTGTCATTTGATCACGTTAACATTACATCCACGCTATCAACTGCCATTAAATCAGCAAAAATAATAGCAGGTTAATACAAAAACACGATGAAGACTGGCTTCATCGTGTTTTTCTATCTATTTTAATCCTTTAATGGTCATGTCCTTCACTGGCAGGAAGGCTTCACCTGTATCCAGATAATTTACGTCCACCTGATCGCCTTCCTGCAGATAAATGGCCATCGGCACGGTTTCAGATGAAACCACATAGCTCTGGCGGTTATCGAGAAGGAACGATATGACAGTGTAATCACCGGACTTCTCCTTGTACACTCGAAGTACAGATCCGTTCACCTGTTTTTCCTCTGCCTTCGAGCTTCCGTCTACAGTGCCTCCGCCTCGCTGCAATGCAGTTTTATAGGAACGCAATGCTTCATTTGGCGTTGTACCATAAGCCGATATTTCCGGATTGGCTGCAGATACAATAAAGTAGTTCTGCAGGAATCCGTTGGCATCAAGAACAGGCGTCAGCCAGCTCGCTTCACCGTAGAAGTTATACAGAACAGGCATTTCACCGCTCCATTTTTTCTCGATAAATTTCTTTTCGATAATCTGCAGGGCACCCTGGGAGTCCATATATGATTCCTCGAGATTGCCTGTATAGAAGGTGGCCTGACCTGTCCTTGAATTTGTCAGAGAATAGCCAAGCATCGAATCTACGCCTTCTTTTGGACTTGTAAAATCAGTGAAGTAGTACATGTCACCATTTTCATCAAAAATCGGACTCACATTGGCCTCCGTTCCTTCATCAGATGGAAGCCTTACATCTGATTTTCCAAATTTGCTGTTCCAGAAGCCATGGACATAATTCCCGAAATAACTATTTTGCAGACTGACCGTTTCAGGAGAGACTGCTCCATCAATAAAAGCCGGCACATCGGCAAGTTTATAAGACTTTGTCTGTCCGTTCAGCGGGTCAACCATGACGATGCCTTTAACATCAAAGCCATTTCTCGCTGAAATAAACTCTCCATAAGAACGGATATAAAACGGCTTTCCGTCTTCATCCACTTCCAGCTGCACATCTCCGTAAAAAATCGCCTGTGGATACTGCATCCGGATATGGCGCTCTATATTTTTATTAAAATAAGAGGATGGTGTATACACCATATCGCTTTTCACAAACTTTGGATTAGCTGTGGAATCAGTGGCGCTAATAGTAAAATAGCCTGGTGTCTTATCTCCATTCCACCATTTGAAAAAGCCGGAAAACTCTACAGGAGCTATATACACATACTCTCCATTGACTTTTTGGATCTGCAGGCTGCCGAGTTCGTAATAGCTCGTGTTGGGAACCTGCCCGAAAGCCTTCTTCATTTTATTGCGGGCAAACTTCGGCGGCACGCTTGCAGGTGTTTCTTTTTCATCAAATGTCTCAATCTCCGTTTTTTCCTTCATTTTGGCACTCTCATATTTTTCATCTGCATTGAAGAGGAAAGCGGTCAGAAAGAAAATTCCTGCTATCAGGCTGACGGCAAACACACCGGTTTTGATCATTCGTTCCCTGCCTGTCGCAAGAACGGCTCCAATTAATGAAGCGATAACCGCTAACAGCCATAAACTGGTCAGGTTTCGGTCCAGATTGGAGAAATAATACACAGCAAAAACAAGCAGCACAGATACTGCGGCTGTGGCGGCCATAATTCCGGTTCCCCGTTTCCTGCCTTCCTTTTCCTTGGATTTATAGCTGAACGGTATCAGCAGGATAGAAATCGCCAGTCCGGCTATGAGTGAAAAAATAAATATATTTCCCATTATGAATCTCCCCTAATAAAAAGTTCGTTACTATCTGTTACGGATGAAAAACAAAAAAGTTTCATAAAGCTGATCTTTAAGTGTTCTTGAGCAGCATCCCAGCATAATTCTTAAAAGAAGGATTCTTCCGGCTCGAACCAGAATAGGATTAGCATTCCCATATGAAGGAGATTTTTCATGATTACATATGAATGGGCTATACCGGACCAGGATCAGTTATTTCAGTTATATGAACTTGACGGCTGGAATGATTTTTTGAAGATGCCAAAAGAAAAATTGTATAAGGCGATGGAGGGGAGCTTGCTTGTAATCAGTGCCTATGATGGAGAGAGCCTGGTCGGGACAGGACGAATTATTTCAGATGGAGTGATCAATGCATATCTTTGCGGATTAATCGTCGATCCTGATTTCCGCAGCCAGGGCATTGGCAAGGAAATGGTGCGAAGGCTTGCAGAAGAGTGCGCTAAGGCCAGTCTCCATTTACAATTGCTCGCCGAGGAAGACAAAGCAGGCTATTATGAAAAGCTGGGATTTGAAATTTTTACATTAGGCTTAAAGTATAAGACTTCAGGCTAAAGCAGTAGATGCTTTCAGCCGGAACGGTGATTCAGCTTATTGTGTCAGGTCTTAAAATGGTTAATGTAACCAGTATGAGAACGGAGGCAATTTCATGGAAAAATATATATGCAAAACATGTGGAACACAATTTCCGCCAGCTGCACATCAGCCTGAAAGCTGTCCCATTTGCCTGGAAGAGCGCCAGTACGTTGGACCCCGCGGCCAGGAATGGACAACATTGCATGCAATGATTGTAAGCCAAGATTATACGAATGAAATAAAGCAGGAGGAACCACACCTTTACAGCTTGAAAACAGCCCCGGAGTTTGCCATCGGCCAGACAGCCTACCTTGTTCAGCAAAATGGCTTTAATCTGTTGTGGGATTGCATTACCTATCTTGATGAGCACACGATTGAAACCATAAAAGAATTAGGCGGAATTAACGCAATTGCACTGTCCCATCCTCATTATTACTCAGCCCAGGTTGAATGGGCGGAAGCATTCAATGTGCCGATTTATATCCATGAGGATGATAGGGAGTGGGTAATGAGGAATAGTGAGCACATCATTTTCTGGAGCGGTGAAAGTCTGAAGCTTCATGATGGCCTGGTCATCTATCGCATGGGCGGCCATTTTAAAGGCGGTGCTGTCCTTCATTGGGAAAAGGGGAATGAGGGGAAAGGCATCATGCTGACTGGCGACATAATTCAGGTCGTTGCGGACAGGGCTTGGGTCAGCTTCATGTACAGCTACCCGAACCTCATTCCGCTTCCCGCCGAAACCGTTGAACGGATAGCCGGCAAAATCAAACCGCTGTCATTTGACCGGATTTACAATGCGTTTCACAGAGTGGTAGAAAAAGAGGCAGACCTTGCTGTTCAACGGTCAGCTGAGCGATATGTCAAAGCTGTCAGGGGCGAGCTTTTTCAGACCTGATGCTGGCTGTTAATATAAAAATTTAGTAAAATAAGGTAATAGAATAGGAGGGGACGAGATGTTAAAGAAACCTGAATCAAATGAGTATGCACCGTATTACGAGAAATATGTCAGCTCTATACCGGAAGGGGACCTTCTGCAGATCCTCGATGAACAAATGAGGGAAACAATGAATCTGGTTAAAGATCTGAAGGAAGACCAGGCCCAGTTCAGGTATGCTCCGGAAAAATGGACAATTAAAGAAGTGATCGGCCATATTACAGATACTGAACGCATCATGAGCTATCGAATGCTTTGCATTGGCAGAGGTGAGAAGGCTGAGCTGCCGGGTTATGATGATAACCAGTATGTAAAGAATGGGAAATTTAACCGCTTCAGCATTAGGGAACTTTCAGCACAAATGTCCCAGGTTCGTCAAAATACGATTGCTTTACTGAAAAGCCTGGATGATGAGGCGCTGCTAAGGCGAGGGAATGCGAACGGCACCGAGGTAACCGCCAGGGCCATTGCGTATATCATTGCCGGCCATGAACATCACCACCGTACCTTAATCAAAGAACGGTATATGGGTGCAGAAAGCTACGGCAGAGTGAATGGATAAGCATGAACTGGCGAGCTGGCTGAAATCCCTTCTAATTGCCTTTGGAATTACATTGGTCATAAAGGTTTTTCTCTTTTCGCCGTACTATGTGGAAGGAGCATCCATGGATCCGACCCTTCATGATGAGGAAAAAATCTTTGTTAATAAATTTGAAGAATTGAACAGAGGCGATGTTGTCATCATCAGGGGCGATGAAAAAAACTATGTAAAAAGATTAATAGGTTTCCCTGGCGATGAACTGGAAATGAAGGATGACCAGCTGTATATTAACGGCCAGCAATGGGATGAAGACTACCTTGCTGAAAATCGCAAAGCAGCCGATGGGATTGTCAGCAAACTGACCGGTGACTTCGGCCCTCTGACGGTACCGAGTGATCATTATTACGTCATGGGTGACAACCGCCTGGTCAGCAGGGACAGCCGAAATGGACTCGGGTTTATAGAGAAAGAGCGGATTATTGGCGTCAGTAAATTTGTCTGGTATCCTTTTACAAGTATGAGGAAAGTAGAATAGAACCTAATTATTGAAAGAGAAAGGACGTTGTCCAAATGACCAAAATCGGATTAATCCGTCATGGAATCACCCCCTGGAATAAGGAAGGACGGGCACAGGGAAGCTCTGATATTCCCCTTCATGAAGAGGGGCTGGCTGAGGCCGAACGTCTGGCCGAACGGGTTAGCGGCGAAAACTGGGATGTGATTTACTCCAGTAATCTCCTGAGGGCAAAGCAGACGGCAGAAGTCATTCAGGAGAAAATCGGTTCGATTCCACTGCACCTTGATTCCCGAATAAGGGAAGTCAGTGGAGGAATGATTGAAGGAACAACCGAAGCAGAGCGTCTTGAGAAATGGGGCAAGAATTGGCGAGAAATGGACCTTGGTTTCGAGGCGAAAGAAAGTGTTTTGAAAAGAGGTCTTGGCTTCCTGCAGGAGATTGCAGAAAGGCATCCGGACGAGAACGTTTTGATCGTAAGCCACGGCTCCTTCATTCGCCATCTCCTAAGAGAAGTGGTTCCGCAGACAGATCTATCCACTCCGCCGAAAAACACCTCTATTACGGAACTGTTATTAAAGGAAAGCAAATGGAACTGCGAGTTGTATAATTGCACGAAGCATCTGGAAGCGGAGCAGATTGAATCAAAATAAACATCAAAAAAACAGCAGAATTTCCTGCTGTTTTTTTTAATCCTTATGTATTTCCGACTTATAATTCGGAAAGGTAAAAGTGAAAACAGTTCCTTTATCAACTTCGCTTTTGACCCGGACAGTGCCACTCATGGCCCTTACAATACTGAATACAACCATCATTCCAAGGCCGGTCCCTTTGGAGCCTTTAGTGGAATAATAGGGTTCTCCCAGGCGCTGAAGCTGTTCGGGAGTCATGCCCACGCCGGTGTCTTTTATTTCGATGGTGATCTGGCTGCTGCTATAGTGGGTCTCTATGTATAATTGCCCGCCGCGAGGCATAGCCTCAATTGAATTTTTAATGACATTCAAGAAGCATTGGTGGAATTTTTGCCGGTCTCCCTTAATCGATCCCAGGAGGGCAAAGTGGGCATTGATCTCGACGGAATTCTGGTTGGCTGTCGGTTTTAATATATTCATTACCTGCATAAGTTCTTTTTTTACATTAATTTCTTCGATCTTATCTAAAGATGGCTTGGAAAAAGTTAAATAGTTCTGGATGACCTGTTCAGCTGATTCCAGCTCAGCCTTCACAATGCTCAAATACTCCCCCCTTTTCCGCGGTGGCAGCCGCTGTTCCTGCAAAAGCTGCACAAATCCGATAGCAGCTGTCAGGGGGTTGCGGATTTCATGGGAGATGGCGGCACCCATTTGCTCGACAGCTTCAAGCTTTTCAGCCCGGACGAGATTCTCGCGCATATCCAGGTTTTTTTTAGCGAACTCAAATACATATGTAATCATAAAGACACCCAATGAAGGAATTATTAAATAAGCAAACCAGGCGTCGAACCGGTTTTGAGGGGGCACGCTAAATTCCATTACCAAGACCGTTGCTACACTTAAAAACATGGTAATGATGACCGAAAAGCGGATCCTTTTCCGTGGCGCCTGCTTCCAAAACCAGGGATAGAGCTTCCAAAGAATAATCCCTAAGGGTAAATATAAAAAAATATTAGAATAAAATCCAGGCTCTATTCCATAAAAACTTCTCATCAATATAACAGACCCGCCCAGTACGAGGCCTAATCCGGCATATAATCCGCCGATGATGACAGGTATCAATCGCAAATCAAAAAAGTAATGGGGGCTTGGCTGAAAGGAAAACTGAAAGCATATCCAGATCATAAACAAAAGCCATGCAAAGGAACAGACTTTGGAAAACCGGAATTTAGAGCTTTTTTCCGCCCATACAAGCACAATAAACAAGATAACCATCAAGAGCGATAGATTGAAGAAAAAATGCTTTGTGATTTCCACCGTTTCACCCCCCTCTTTATGAGGTTATAAGAAAATTCTATATTGTTTTACTATTATTGACAATACTCATTTGCTTTTTTTATATATTATTGTCAGAAAAAACAAAAATTTGGAGGCTGGCGGAACCAGTTTATTAAAAAATATATAATCTGTGAAAAGGTACCTGTCTGGATTCCTGTTGAGAGACTCAGATCAATTCCTGCTTTCTTTTATTTTGCAGTTTACCTCCTTCAATGTAGGGTACTTCAATTTATAGATACATACAGCGTAATCCGGAAGCATTTGCTTCTTCAATATAAGGAGGAATGAGCAATTGAAACAAGAGCAAAACAAAGGAGTAAATGAGCACAGTAAGGACAGGCAGCTTGAGGAGTTTCGCATGGATAATACAGGCAGGAAGCTAACAACGAATCAGGGTGTTAAGGTTTCAGAGGATGAGCATTCGTTAAAAGCCGGTTCCCGCGGTCCAACGCTGATGGAGGACTTTCACTTTCGGGAAAAAATGACGCACTTTGATCATGAGCGCATCCCGGAGCGGGTTGTTCATGCCCGAGGTTTTGGCGCACATGGATATTTCCAGGTGTATGAATCCATGGCGGAATACACCCGGGCCAAGTTTCTGCAGGATCCATCTGTTAAAACCCCGGTCTTTGTCCGGTTCTCCACAGTTGCGGGCTCCCGCGGCTCCGCAGACTCTGTACGTGATGCCCGCGGCTTTGCTACTAAGTTTTACACAGAAGAAGGCAATTATGATTTAGTTGGCAACAATATTCCTGTGTTTTTCATACAGGATGCCATTAAGTTCCCGGATCTCGTTCATTCATTCAAGCCGGAGCCGCATAATGAAATGCCGCAGGCTTCAACAGCCCATGATACGTTCTGGGATTTTGCTGCCAACAATACTGAAACCGCCCATATGATCATGTGGACAATGTCAGACCGTGCCATTCCGCGCAGCTACCGCATGATGGAAGGCTTCGGTGTTCATACATTCCGGTTTGTGAACGAACAGGGAAAGGCGCGCTTTGTGAAATTCCACTGGAAGCCGGTTCTGGGCACGCATTCACTTGTTTTTGATGAAGCCCAAAAGCTTGCCGGAAAGGATCCGGATTTCCACCGGCGCGATCTTTGGGAAGCCATTGAAATGGGTGATTACCCTGAATTTGAGCTCGGTGTTCAGATGATTGATGAAGAAGATGAATTCTCCTTTGACTTTGATATTCTGGATGCAACAAAGCTGTGGCCGGAGGAAATGGTTCCGGTTAAAATCATTGGAAAAATGACCCTGAACCGGAATCAGGATAATGTGTTTGCTGAAACGGAACAGGCTGCATTCCATCCTGGCCATGTCGTACCGGGCATTGATTTTTCAAATGACCCATTGCTGCAGGGGCGGTTATTCTCCTATACAGACACCCAGCTGATACGCCTTGGAGGACCAAACTTCCATGAGATCCCGATTAATCGGCCGGTTTGTCCATTTCATAATAACCAGTATGATGGCTATCATCGCATGACGATCAACAAAGGGCCGGTTGCCTATCATAAAAACTCGATGCAGAATAATGATCCAAGTCCTGCCACAGCACAGGAGGGCGGCTATGTTCATTATCAGGAAAAGATCGAAGGCCGCAAGGTGCGCCAGCGCAGCGAAAGCTTCAGTGACCATTACAGCCAGGCAAAAATGTTCTGGAACAGCATGTCCCAAGTCGAAAAGGAGCATATTATCGAAGCCTTCCGTTTTGAAATTGGAAAGGTCCAGAATAAGGATGTGAAGCAGCAGGCAGTCGATATGTTCAGCAATGTAGATCTTTATCTGGCTGAACAAATTGCCCTTGGCGTGGGCGCAAAGGTGCCGGATGGTGCGGCTGAATCCAAAGTTACGCTATCTTCTCCTGCGTTAAGCCAAATGAATACAGCCAGATCAGCTAAGACCCGAAAAGTTGCCATTCTTGCTGATAATGGCTTCAACTATCAGGAAGTCAGCAGCGTAATGGAAGCTTTGAAAGCGGCTGGGGTCATGCCGGAAATTGTCAGCAAAAACCTGGGAATTATTAAAGGGGACGGCGGGGAGCTGGAAGTTATGAAAACCTTTCTGACCTCTCATTCGGTTATGTACGATGCTATCTACGCAGCAGGAGGGAAGGAAAGCGCAGAATCACTGAAAAAGGTGCCGCAGGCCAAGGAATTCGTCAGAGAAGCCTATGTGCATTTTAAGACGATTGCGTTTGGCGGCGAGGGAGCAGAATTGCTGCCCGCAGAAGCCTTAAACATGCTGGGGCAATCACATACGCTATCTGAAATGGGAATCGTTGAAATCAAAAGCGGCGATTCAGCCTCCAGTGAGAATTTAATCAACACCATTGCCATGCATCGCCATTGGGGACGTGCTATATAAACTTTAATGGAAGCCAGCTGCCTGTTCACGGGCGGCTGGCTTTTTTATGCTCTTATGAATGATAGGAGGCTCTCTATCCCATTTGGCCGGTAAAATAGCATAATAGGCAGGTGAATTTCCTGTTCTTTCCCCGTTCCAGCAGCTAACAGCATAAAAATTCCTCATTAAGCAGGTATTCTTTGCTTAAAATAAGAATCTTTACTAATCACCTGCCAAAAGAAAGCAAAAAATGACAGGCAGCCAAAAAGAGATAAAGATAGGATAATTATAAGGGAGTGTTCAGTAATGTCATGGATCGAATCACTGCAGAAGGCCATTGATTATATAGAAGAGCATTTGCTGGATGAAGATTTTTCAATCCAGAAGGCTGCAGAGGCAGCAAACGCCTCGGTATTCCATTTTCAGCGGACGTTTGCTATTCTGACAGATATGCCGGCTGGCGAATATATCCGGGGAAGAAAGTTAACTCTCGCAGCACAGGACCTGGTCTGCACAGACCTTAAAGTGATTGATCTTTCCTATAAATATGGCTATGACACTCCGGAAGCTTTTACAAAGGCTTTCCGCAGGCAGCATGGCATGACCCCCACGGAAGCAAGGAAATATTCCGGAAAGCTGAAATCCTATAACCGCCTGGTAATCCAGGTGAGTCTGAAAGGGGCAGAACCGATGCAATATGCAATTGTTGAAAAAGAAGCTTTTCAAGTAGCAGGAATCAAAAAGGAGTTCTCTGTGGTCCATGAAGAAAATCTGGCCGGCATCCCGAAAATGTGGGATGAAGTGAACAGAAACGGCACCTCCGATAAGCTGTTCAAGCTGAATAATGGCGAAATTAAAGGGATTCTTGGCGTGTGTGTGGATAAGCGCAGTTCAAAACCAGACAGCATGGATTACTGGATTGCCGCAAGCTTTAAAGGCGCAAAGCCGGACAGTTTCGAAATCCTGGAAGTCCCGGCATCCAAATGGGCTGTATTTGAAGTCCATGGTGCCATGCCTCATGCCATACAGAACGCCTGGAAAAAAATCTTCTCGGAATGGTTCCCATCCAGCGGCTATGAACATGCCGCTGCACCTGAAATGGAAGTGTATACTGCCGGTGATGCATCCAGTCCGGATTATTATTCAGAGATCTGGATTCCGGTAAAATAACCAGCAAGAAACCTGCAGAGTTCAAATCTGCAGGTTTCTTCATCTACACCTTCTTCTTCGGAATCTTCCCAATCCCTAGCTCCTTCGCTTCTTTCTGCAGAGCCTTGATCAGACTGAAGGTCATTAAAGCCATGATAACGGAAAATGGAAGAGCGGCTGCAATCATTGTATTCTGCAATGCTTGAAGTCCGCCGGAATAAAGCAGTGCTAATGAAATGGCAGCAAGCAGGATTCCCCAAATCATTTTAATCTTATTGCCTGGATGGTGAGAGCCATTGGTAGTCATCATACCCAAAACATATGTGCCGGAGTCGGCAGAGGTAATAAAAAACGTACACACGAGTAAGATGGCAATGATTGAAAGGACTGTTCCCAATGGGAAATTTGAAAACACACCAAACAATGCTTCCTCAGTAGCCATTTCTGAAATTTTGGCAACACCGTTATGTTCCTGCATAATCGCAGTTCCGCCAAAAGTTGCAAACCATATGAAGCCTATCAGTGACGGCACAAGGAGGACACCAAAAACGAATTCCCGGATTGTTCTTCCTTTTGAAACACGGGCGATAAAAATCCCTACAAATGGTGCCCAGGCAATCCACCAGGCCCAGTAAAAGATCGTCCAGCTATTAATCCATTCCCTAACCTCCGTATTTAATGGCGCAATTCGCAGGCTCATGCCAGGAAGGTTCTGCAGATAAGACCCAAGTGTATTGGTGAATAGGTTTAAAATGAATAAGGATGGTCCCAGAAAAAAAGTGAGAACGAAAAGAATAGCTGCTAAAATCATATTGGCATTGCTAAGAATTTTAATGCCTTTTCCTAGTCCGGACCAGGCGGATATCATGAAAAGAACCGTAACAATGACGACAATAATGAACTGGACCATAATGCTGACAGGTATGCCAAAAAGATAAGAGAGGCCTCCGTTAATCTGAACAGCTCCAAATCCCAGTGTCGTAGCTACACCAATTACTGTTGCAACGACTGAAAGAATATCAATAATCTTCCCTGCAGTTCTCTGAGTATGATCGCCTAAAATTGGTTTCAAAGTGGCACTGATTAATCCAGGTTCCCCATGGCGGAAGTTAAAGTAAGCCAGCACAAGCGCCACTATGCCATAAATGGCCCAAGCATGGATACCCCAGTGAAAATAGGTATATCTCATGGCATTTCTAATGGCTTCGTCCGTCCCCACTTCGCCGCCGGTTGGTGAACCGACTGCATAGTGATAAATCGGTTCAGCTGCACCCCAGAAAACCAGCCCGATTCCCATTCCGGCGCTGAACAGCATGGCAAACCACGTTGGACGTGAGAACTCCGGCTTATCATCCGGCTTCCCAAGCTTGATTCTTCCTAAAGGGCTGATTAAAAAATATAAACAAACAATGACAATAAAAGAAACTAGAATTAAATAATACCAGCCGAATTTATCAGTGATAAAGGCCTGTATATTGGCTGTCACACCCTCCAGAGAATCCGGTGCAAACACACCAAATAAAACAAGCAATAATAAGATTCCGGCCGATATATAAAAAACCATTAAATTCTTTTTCACATGCAATCCCCTTTCTCATGCTGCTTCCTTTAGGATTAAATAGATGGCAATTAATTATGCGGAGGAAAAGAATATTTAAAGGAAAATACCATCTGCTGAAGAAAGCTACATGTATATGGACAAGGAGGTAAATGTATGCTGACGTTGTTTCGCTATAATTGGCAAGTGCGCGATGAGTGGTTTGACTGGTGCTCTCAACTCACTGCCGAAGAGCTGAATGCCAACCGGACTGGAGGAGTTGGAGGAATTCTTGAAACCCTCTTTCATATCGCAGACGTAGAATACAGCTGGATTTGTGTGATACAGGGCAAGGAAGTGAAAGATCCCCTCTTTTCCGACTTTGCTCGATTGGATAAAGTAATGGCGCTTTCCGGAGAATACCGCAGGGAGGTAGAAACCTTTTTTCAAGAGGAATGGCCAGTGCCGTACAATGAGTTTGTTACACCGCCATGGACGGAGAGGCAATATAAAAAGGGAGATATCTTGAACCATGTAATCGCCCATGAAATCCATCATATTGGACAGCTGTCAGTCTGGGCAAGGGACCTGAATCTTCAGCCTGTATCAGCCAATTTGATCGGAAGGAGATTAATTGAATATGATCAGACAACTTACTGAACAGGATCATGAAAAATGCCTCAGTCTTTTAAAGCAGCAGCCTGCTGAGAATCTGTTCATTATTGGAGATATTGAAGCATACGGCTATGAGCATGACTTTCAAAAGGTGTGGGGGGAATTTGGAGAAGACGGCAGATTAAAGGCCGTTTTATTAAAATATGAAGAAAATTTCATTCCTTATGCAGCAGGAGACTTTAATGCCAAGGGATTTGCGGAGATAATGCTTGGTGACCCGAACCTTGGAATGATGTCCGGCCTAATAGCTGTAACGGCGAAAATTGAACCTTATGTTTCACATCGCATAAAAAGAAAAAGGGAAACATATTATGCAAAATGCATAAAGTTAATGGCAGAGGGTATTGAAGCATCAGCTGTGTGCCAGGCAGGCCCTGAAGATGCAGAACAGCTGGTGGAGCTTTTGAACAGTATACCTGAATTCAGCGATTCTGCTATTACTGTTGAACGAAGCGGAGGGGGCTAAGTGATGGGTCATCCCGATCCTTCTTTATCAAAGAGGGCGGGAAGATGGTCAGCACTGCTTCAACAACCGCTGAAAATTCCCTCTCAGCAATGGTTGTTGGTGTAGCAACAGACAGTGAATTCAAGAAGAAGGGCTATGCCACTCAGTGTATGGTCAAGCTCTGCCGCCAGCTTCTTTCGGAAAATAAAGAGCTTTGCCTGTTTTATGATAATCCAGGGCATTTTGTTGTGGGCAAATTTAAAAAAAACTCAGCAAATAGGACATATATCACCGAATTAATTTTTTAACTTCCATAAAATAGTGTTTGGGGGATTTTGAATATTTTATGGGAGGGGTAGGAATGTATCAGCTTATTGCCATGTATGCTACGGTTTTCTTTGTCTTTCTGCTGGCGCTGGCTTTTGCGTTTGTTTACGGAGAATCCAGGCGAAGCGGTGAATATCGCGCCATCCAGCAAAAAGGATATAAAATCAGGAAGTTCTATTTTCTGGGTCTTGTTGCAATTATGGCTTTTGTCACTGTCATGACGCTTGGCAGGCTGCCATATGACCGCAATCTGGCCGAAGCGGAAGGCTTAAATGAAACAAAGGCAGTAAAGGTAACTGGAATCCAATATGCGTGGGAAATAAGTGAGGAAAGGTTCGAAGTTGGGGATAAAGTTCGTTTTGATGTGACAGCCTCAGATGTTACCCACGGTTTCGGCTTATACAATGAAAAAATGGAGCTTGTCGCCCAGACACAGGCGATGCCTGAATATACAAATACAGTTTATTATACTTTTGAAGAACCTGGAACGTATCAAATATTATGTCTTGAATACTGTTCAACCGGACATCATGTGATGGTAAAAGAATTTGTGGTTGAACCGGAAGGGGGAGCCTCTGATGAATGATGCTGTTCACCCTTTAGCCAGGAAAGCAGTGATATGGCACCTGGCAGTGACTGCACTTGTTTTAATTCTGATGATGATATTTGGGGTTATTATGCTGATGAATCAGGGGGAAATGATCAGTATCACACCTCAGTGGTTTTATAAAATCATGACTGCACACGGAACAGGTATGGTTGGCATCGCGGCATTGGGCGGGACAGCCATTCTTTGGTATTTCCTTTCTAAATACGTAAAGCTGAATCCAGCCATTCTCATTGTAAACTTTGTCCTATTTCTAACCGGAGTCACGATGGTCCTCATCTCTATTTTTGTCTTTGACTTTTCCGATGGATGGACATTCTTATATCCGCTTCCTGCCAAGTCCGCTAAAATGTATGGGGCAGCAGGGGCAGTACTCTTCTTATCAGGCATGCTGATTCTCGGCATTGGCTTTTTGCTGCTGTACATGTATCTCGCTGCAAGGCTGACAGCAGTTTATGGAGGCCTTGGAATGGCGCTCGGATGGGATATTATTTTCAGGGGGAAGAAGGGATACGGGCCGCCTGCTGCTGTCGTGGCGACAGTCATGGTCATCATCACCAATTCGACTGCACTGATGGCAGGCGCGACTGTAATGGTGGCATCCCTGGTGAATATTATCAATCCAGCGATTACGATAGACCCGCTGCTTGCCAAACACCTTACCTATGCGTTCGGCCATATCTTTGCCAACTGCACCATCTACATGGCTGTTATAGCTGTCTATGAGGTTCTGTCAGAATATACAAAACGGCCGTGGAAAGCTAACAAAGTCTTTTTAATTGCTTGGAACTGCTCCACCCTTTTTACCTTAATGATTTATACTCACCATTTACTGATGGACTTTGCGGTCCCTAAATGGATGCTCATCATCGGACAGGTGTTTTCCTATGCAAATGGCTTGCCTGTTATGGTCGTTACAGCCTATGGTGCTCTGATGATAGTATACCGCTCTCGGATGAAATGGGACTTTGCCTCAAGCCTGTTTTTCCTTTCCATGTTTGGCTGGGTTGCAGGAGCAGTTCCCGCCATCATTGATGCCACTATTGTTGTCAACCATGTAATGCATAACACGAAATGGGTTCCAGGCCATTTCCATATGTATATGGGAATGGGTGTAGTCGCCATGATTATCGGGTTTATGTATTATTTTAATAAGACCGAAGGCAAACAGCAGCACAGGAGAATGGATACATTCACCATATCTCTCTATTTTGTCTTTTTTACCGGGCTCGCAGGCTCATTTCTTTATGCAGGCGGGATCAGTGCACCTAGAAGATGGGCAGAGCACCTGCCTCAATGGGTGCTGTCCGATCAGGTTGGCGCCGTCAGCGGAATGTTTATCGTCCTGGCTGCGATCATCTTTACCGCCAGATTTTTTTCCGGCTTAAGAAGTGTCGGCACAAACGTTCCTTATCATAAAAAATCTGCTGCTGGCTGAACATCCAGGCTCTTGAGAAAATCTCCAGGTTCATTTTGTGGTACACTGATAATTAAGAAAATTCTTAAATTATGCAGGTGATCTATGAAGCAATTTAACTGGAAATTAGCGTCATTGCTGCTCACGGGGATTGGGATATCCAGATTAGGAGATTTCATATACCTGATTGCTATTAATTTGATTGTCTATGACTTAACCGGATCAGCAGCTGCTGTAGCAGGATTATGGATTATAGGTCCTATCACTTCCGTAATAACCAATTCATGGAGCGGAGGCATGATCGACCGGAAAAACAAAAAGAGGACTTTGATTTGGACCGACATAGCCAGGGCCCTGGGGGTAGCGCTGATTCCGTTTCTCAGTAACATCGGGTTTATCTATGCAGTCCTCCTTTTAATTAGCGTGGCAAAGGCTCTATTTATGCCGGCGTCCGCTGTGTATATAACCAAGCTTGTTCCGATTGAACGCAGAAAAAGGTTCAACTCCATCAACAGTCTTGTTGCCTCAGGTGCTTTCATTGTCGGACCTGCGATTGCAGGAGCCTTATTTTTGATTGAAACCATTGAAACAGCTGTCTTTATAAACGCTGCCTCCTTTGTCTTTTCAGCTGTTATCATATGGATTCTGCCGGATATGGATAAAGATTTGCCACCGTCTTCAATACAAGGGTCTGCCTATGAAACTCTCCGTGATGATTGGAAGCAGGTCATCTCATTTGGCAGGAGCGAGATTTTTATTCTATCTGTCTACGGATGCTTTCTGGCATTTGGTTTGTTCTCTCTTGCAATGGATTCACAGGAGGTTGTTTTTATCCAGGATGTTGTAGGTTTGACAGAAACGGATTATAGTTTTCTTGTCAGCATCAGCGGAATTGGCTTTGCACTGGGCGCCCTCTTTATCACCATCATTTCAAAAATGCTTAGCCTCAAGCAGCTCATGGGCTATGGCATGCTATTGACAGCAGCAGGTTATCTGATTTATGCATTGGCAGACTCCTTCATGACGGTTGCAGCTGGATTTATAATACTTGGCATTTTTAATGCTTTCTCAAGTGCGGGATATCAAACCTTTTATCAGAATAATGTACCTGTGGAAATCATGGGCAGAATGACCAGTGTGTTAGGTGTCATACAAAGTTTGGCTCAAATTATACTGCTATTGGGAATCGGTGTTCTCGGAGATCTGTTTCCGCTCCGCTATACAATTGTCATTTCAGCAGTCCTCAATTTACTTCTTTCTTTTTATGTCTGCTGGCAGCTTTTAAAGCCGGGGAAGCAGCAGTATTTTTCAGAAACAACGTCCACTTAAAAACAAACATAGATCCAAATTATCTGAAATTTATTTAGGTGCTGCTGATGCAGCATTTTTTATTGAACAAAAGGGGCAGGTTAGTTGAAGAAAGAATAATTAAATCTTTATTGAATATCAATAGGTGAATGTTAGATAGAAAAAAAGAGAGTTCAATTTTAGGGACAGTCATTGCAGTTTGTTTAAGATGATTAAATACAATCTTTTTAAAATGGAGGCCATAGGAAGAATATCAAAAGATAGTTACAAATACCAAGAAGAATCGAGGAGATAAAATAAATGAAAAAACCGGTCATTCGAACTAATATAGATTCAAGTGATTTAAAACGAATGCAGAAACTTACACAAGCTATATGGTCACTGGAATCTAATTACCATATTGGCGATTTAGCTTGGCAACGCCATCGACACGCTGGGCGTGAGGATGAATGGATTACTGCAATTTGGGAAATGGATGATAAGCCAGTGGCTTGGGGTTGGGTAAAACTACCTGGCAGTTTAATGTTTCAAGTTGATCCTAATTTTACTGAATTATCTAAGGATGTCATTGATTGGTTTGATAAAATAACTGAAACCAATGAACAAAGGGTTACCGTCCTAGAAACTGAGTCTCATCTTATTTCAGCCTTAGAAGATTCTTTATTCAACCCAGTAGAAGAAACTCCTGAAGTATTAACAAAAATTTCATTGGATAGCTGTCCTTTCCCTGTTAAATTGCCTGATAAGTTTAAAGCTCGACATATCAAGGGCTCTGAAGATTTAAAGAAACGAGTGGCAGTACATAGGGCTGCATTTCAATCATTAAGAGTCACAGAAGAAAGTTACTTGAATGTTATGAATGCCTATCCTTACGATTCATCTCTTGACTGGGTAATAGAATCCCCAAATGGCGAGTTAGTAGCATTTTGTTTAATTTGGTTTGATGAAATTAACAAGGTTGGATTACTGGAACCTGTGGGAGCGGATCCGAGATTTTGGAGAATGGGGTTAGCTAGCTCGGTTTGTAAGCTTGCTCTCAATGCGTTGAGTGAAAAAGGAGCAAAAACTGCAATTGTTGTTTGTACTTCCCCGGATACCTATGAATTTTACAAGTCTATTGGGTTTGAACAATTTGCCCAAACAAAATCATTTCATCGTCTTAGAAATACAAATAATAATTAATCTCTAATTAAAAATTGGAGGAAACTCCCCTTTAAGTTTAATAAACTTCGCTTTTCTTCTACAACTAACGGGGGCAATTACTTAATAAAATTCTATAAAACTAGTATATTTTTTAGTTTTCAGGCGGATAATGTTAATAATAGAACGGTCAGGGAGTTGTTCATTATGCTTGTATCTGAAGCCTGGAATCTTTATAAAGCAGATAAACAAATTCAGGGATATTCCTCTCAAACCTTAAAGGTATATAAAGTGCAAATGTCTTTATTAATCAAGTACTTTGGAGATATTAAAATCACTGATATTACAACAGAATCCATTAAATTTTATCTTGGAGAAGTTGCTGCAGAGTTAAAAGCTTCTAGTCTCTGTCATCGGATACGTTTTATAAAATCATTGTTTAAATGGGCTCAAGAAGAGAAATACGTTTCGATTAACCCGGTATCTACTATTAAAGAACCTAAGCCAGAAAGTAGAATTCCTAAGTTTCTTACGGAAGAGGAAATTGAGTTACTTCGTGAAGCATGTAAAACAACTTTTGAGAAAGCTTTATTTGAATTTATGTATTCAACAGGCTGTAGGATAGGAGAAGTTGTCAACTTAGATAAGCACTCAATAAATATGGCAGAACAATCCGTTATCGTTTTTGGAAAAGGAAAAAAAGAAAGAGAAGTGTATTTTAATACTCGATGTAGTATTTGGTTAAAAAGATATCTAGAAGAAAGAGCTGATGATCAACAAGCTTTGTTCGTAACGATTCGAGCACCACACCGAATGAGTATTGCACAGATGAGATATGTAATAAAACAAATTTCTAAAAGAGCGGGAATAAATAAATGCATTCATCCACATCAACTTCGGCATAGTTATGCAACAACACTCATTAATAATGGAGCACCGTTAGAGGTCATACAGAATTTGATGGGACACGAAAAGAGCGAAACCACCAGAGTATACGCTTATCTAAGTGGACATTTGAGACGTGAGCTATATAAGAAATTCTTTTAGGTGCTGCTTGATGCAGCATTTTTTATTGTGCGATAGGCAGGTTTGTTGAACAAGGAAATATGAAAAAGACGTTGAAATATTAAGTTAAGAATCTAATTTTTTTAACTGCTGTTATTAAGGGTAGCTTATTTTTCTGAGGTTTTTTTGATTGATATAAAATGGGGGGATTAATTTGCCAAAAGGATTGCTTCACCATATCGAGTTGTACGTATCAAATTTGGGTAAATCGGTGGAATTTTGGGGATGGTTTCTTCAGGAATTAGGGTATAGTTCTTTTCAAAAATGGGATGGAGGGCAAAGCTGGAGACTAGGTGAAACCTATATTGTGTTTGTGCAGGCAGAGGAACGTTTCCTTGATATTCAATATCATAGATGCCGAGTAGGCCTGAATCATCTAGCATTTTTTGCTGAATCACGCGGTCACGTTGATGAAATAACGAAAATCCTGGAATCAAAAGAGATTAATATCCTTTATAAAAACAAACATCCATTTGCTGGAGGAAATAGTCATTACGCAGTATATTTTGAAGACCCTGACAGGATTAAAGTTGAATTGGTAGCTCCTTAATGCAATAGGGTGCCTTATTTTTAACAAACTGGGCAGGTTAGTTTAAGAAAGTTATTGAAAACTAAATTTCATTATGATACATTTAATGGAAATTAGAGGTGAGTATATATGCTTTCATTCAAGATAAATTTCTCGTTCTCACAACTACATCATCATATCTTGTAGCCTTGCTATTCGATTTATAAAAATCGTAAATAGGAAGGCTATTTATCATTAAACCGTATTTGATTAAGTTAAACACTTAAATCAAGTGCGGTTTTTATTTTTATAAAAACTTTGGAGGTAATAAAAATGAAGAAAATGGATTATCAAAATGTAAAGGGTACACAAGATTACTTACCGAATGCTGAAGTTATTAGAAGAGACATTAGAAGGACATTAGAAGACGTATTCATCCAATATGGATGTAAGCCCTTGGAAACCCCTATTTTAAACTACGCGGAACTACTTGCTTCTAAATACGGTGGTGGTGCTGAAATTTTAGAAGAAATGTATACATTAACTGATAGAGGTGAAAGAGACTTAGCTTTACGATATGATCTCACTATACCGTTTGCAAAAGTTTTTGCGATGAACCCGACGCTTAAGATGCCTTTTAAGCGATATGAAATTGGTAAAGTATTTAGAGATGGACCAATAAAAACAGGAAGGTTCCGAGAATTTACACAATGTGATGTTGATATTGTAGGTGTAGATTCACAAATAGCCGAAGCTGAATTAATGGTAATGGCATTGGACGCATTTAGAAAGCTTAATTTAAAGGTAACTATCCAATACAACAATCGAAAATTACTCACTGGAATGCTTGATGTATTTGGTACAGAATCTCAAAAAATTAATAAAGTAGTTTTAATTCTAGATAAGCTTGAAAAAGTTGGATTTGGAGCAGTAACATCCGAACTTAATGATCTAGGATTATCAAATTCAACCATAACCTTAATTAAACAGTTTTTAACTGATGAAAGGAATTCAACTCTCAGCTATTTTGAATTATTTTCCAAACAAAATGAAGAGGTAAGGCAAGGTTTAAATGAATT
Organism: Cytobacillus sp. GQ23; assembly: GCF_059758675.1. Classification (NCBI taxonomy): domain Bacteria; kingdom Bacillati; phylum Bacillota; class Bacilli; order Caryophanales; family Bacillaceae; genus Cytobacillus; species Cytobacillus sp. GQ23. Next base: position 864 of record NZ_JCAXER010000017.1, on the reverse strand, counting down.
AAAAGAGCTGACATCCTATCTAGAATTTCTATGTATTAATGAACAGTGCATTTTTAATCCATTCTTAGCAAGAGGTTTAGAGATCTACACTGGAACTATTTATGAGATATTCTTATCTGACCAATCTATAAAATCAAGTATTGGAAGTGGCGGAAGATACGATAATGCAATAGGTGGGTTAATAGGTTCAAATGAAAACTTCTCAACAGTAGGAATATCATTCGGCTTAGATGTAATTTATACGGCTATGAGTACATCCGAGAAGGAATTAAGAGAGAATCCGCATATAGATTATTATATAGTTCCACTAGGCACTCAAAAAGAATCCTTGTTGGTAGCAAATTATTTAAGAGATAAAGGCTATAAAGTCGAATATGAAATGAGCAATAAAAAGTTAGGCAAGGCTCTTGATAAAGCAAACAAAGAGAAGGTCCCTTACGTGATAATTATTGGAGAGAATGAGGTAAAAAATAATCAATTCAAAATAAAAGATATGTTATCAGGTGTCGAAAGGGTTGAATCGTATCTGTTTAAATGATTTAAAAATCTCATTCAAGTAGCCTGTACTTATTTTCAGAATCAGCTGCCAAACCCAGGTGGCTTTTTCTTATTTAACAATCGGGGCAGGTTAGTTAAGGAAACTTGAAATTATGTTAAAATTTCATACATTAGGAATACTGTAAAATTAAACATATTGGGGGAACTAAAATTGAGTAGAATTGCTAAAACTTTTCAACCACCTTACTATGCGGTTATATTTTCTTCACAGCGAACTGAAGGTGACAGAGGTTACGGAAAAATGGCGGAAAAAATGGTAGAGTTAGCTTCTCAACAGATGGGATTCTTAGGTGTAGAAAGTGCAAG
>NZ_JCAXER010000016.1:0-135736 GCF_059758675.1 Cytobacillus sp. GQ23 | reverse complement strand
GCGCCTATCATTTAAGGCGCTTTTTCTTCATTTGTTCCAATGCCATCATCTTCATACATTGCTTTTCCGTTTCAGTGATTAGTTCAGAGAGCTGTATGTAAGAATGATAAAACGCTGGACGTGCAGTAATGAAATCCAGCCGTTCTTTAAGATTCACTGGCTTGATTGGCAATTCTCCGTGATCTGCCTGAAGGCTTACCGGCTTGCTGTTTGTCCAATACAGCAGCTGTAAAAATACTCCTAAAGATACTTTCATCGGAACTATGGCAGCTTTCTGGTTCCGGTTTGTGAAGTGCATCCCCAGAAGCTGCTTCTGTCCCGCCCACTCATCAATCAAAGCCGGAATATATTCAGCACTGTTTTCCCAGGGTCTTAACGCAGGAATCCCCGCATAATAAGCCGCTTCATATAAAAAGGGCGGCAGAGGCTGAAAAGTGAAAAGGTATTCTACTTTTACAGCCAATGAATCACCCTTTTTATAATATAGGGAATGACATAATTGTTCTTTAACAGGAATGACAATTTCTCCGGTCATTTTGCCTGCTTCACCTTCATTCGTTTTTTGCCTTCCCGGCATAAATCGAGCAGCGGACAGATCTCACATTGAGGATTCTGTGCCTTACAGTGGTATCTTCCAAAAAAGATCATACGATGATGTGTAATTGACCATTCATCCATCGGCACTTTCTTCATCAATGCCTTTTCAACTTCCAATACAGAGTCCTTCCATCGACAGAAACCAAGCCTTTTGCTGACCCGTTCCACGTGAGTATCAACCGCAATGGCAGGCACATCAAAAGCCACAGAGACAACGACATTAGCCGTTTTACGGCCTACTCCGGGAAGCTTTGTCAGCTCGTCTCTGTCACGCGGCACTTCCCCTTCATATTCATCGAGGAGCAATCTGCATAGCTTTTGTATATTCTTAGCTTTGTTTCGATAAAGACCAATGGAGCGGATATCCTCCTGCAATTCCTCTATAGAAACATCCAGGTAATCCTGGGGAGTTTTGTACTTTTGGAACAGGTTTCTTGTCACTTTGTTAACCAGTGCATCAGTACATTGTGCTGACAGGGCCACTGCTATGACCAGTTCAAACGGGTTGGAATGATTCAATTCGCAATGTGCTTCCGGGAACATTTCTCCCATTGCATCAAGGCAGTGTCTAATTTGTGTTTTATTTAACAAAGAAATCACCACTTACTATCTTCATTTTTTTCGGGCAGCAGTGTCTGCTTACTGCTCAAGCCAATTATAAAAGGGAATAGATTTCGTTGTCTGTGAGGGAGCATCCTCCCTTTTTGTCCTCTGCTGTGGCTGGTTCTGCCTGAATTTTTTCCCATAGCTTTTAGCCTGTTCAATCGTTTTTATTCCGTTCTTTTTCCATTCAAAAAGAATCCTGTCTATATATCTGAAGTTCAGTTTACCGGACATGACAGATTCTCTCAAGGCTGCTTTTATAATATGGGGATCATGGTGATCATCATCCATCCAAAGAGCAAGTGTCTCACATTCAAAAGGAGAAAGCGGCCTGCCAAACTCCCTTTCAAAGCAGGTATAAAGATCTGTCTCCTCCTGATGCATCTTAGCAGCTTCCTCTTTTTTACCGCTCAGCAGAAACTGATCAATGAGCTTTTCCCAAAGCGGATCAAGATGGTAACTTTCAAATCTGATTCCATCGGCAGAGTAGCTGTCCTTAATATCAATAAAGCCTTTTTGGATTAATTTTCTTAGCATTTCCGTACACTCAGCCACAGAAATGGTCATGCGGGAAGATAATTCTACAGGGGTGGGAAATTCATTCCCATGTTCAATATAGGAAATTACATGAAGTATTAGGACGAGTTCATGCTCATTCAAATTCATTTCTTTATACTGTGACAGAAGGACTCCAGGTATTGAAATATTTCCTTCCTGAAGCCATTTTAATAAACTATTTTTAGACATTCGGGACACCTCCTTTTCAGTATATCATGAACACAGTGACCAAAGTGTGTTGAAAAAACGGTAACTTTTCCATTAACATTTGGCTTGACTGCCTTCTTCTGAATGTTCTAACGAAACTGGAAGAAGCAAAAAATCCGCGAAAGGCGGATTTTTGCTTTATTTATTCATTTTCATTATGGATATAGTCGGTTTAATAAACGAGGGAACGGAATTGTTTCACGTACATGCTCGACACCGCTGATCCAGGCAACTGTTCTTTCAAGTCCCAGACCAAATCCGGAATGAGGCACTGAACCATATTGGCGAAGTTCCAGATACCACTTGTAAGCATCCAAATCCAGTTTATGTTCTTCGATGCGCTGTTTTAGCAGATCATAATCATGTATCCGCTCAGAGCCGCCGATGATTTCACCATACCCTTCAGGTGCAATCAAGTCAGCACATAGTACAACATCTTCTCTTGACGGATCCGGCTGCATATAGAAAGGCTTCAGTGAAGTAGGATAGTGTGTGATAAAGACAGGCTTATCGTAGCTTTCTGCAATTGCTGTCTCATGCGGCGCTCCAAAGTCGTCTCCCCACTGAATGTCATTGAAGCCTTTTTCCTGAAGAAACTTAACTGCTTCATCATATGTTATGCGAGGGAATGGAGCCGTAATTTTCTCCAGCTTCTCTGTATTACGGCCAAGTGTTTTAAGCTCAATTGAACAGTTCTTAAGTACAGACTGAACAATATGAGCAACATATTCTTCCTGAACCTTTAAGTTTTCATCAAATTCGCAGAAAGCCATTTCAGGTTCGATCATCCAAAACTCGATTAAATGACGGCGGGTTTTAGATTTTTCAGCACGGAAAGTCGGCCCGAATGAAAATACTTTTCCAAGAGCCATAGCAGCTGCTTCCATATAAAGCTGGCCGCTTTGGGAAAGATAAGCATCTTCATCAAAGTACTTTGTCGCAAACAGCTCTGACGTGCCTTCCGGTGCGCTGCCCGTCAGAATTGGCGGATCTACCTTCGAAAAACCTTGCTCATTGAAAAACTCATAAGTTGCCCGGATAATTTCATTTCTGATTTTCATGACTGCATGCTGACGGCGGGAGCGCAGCCATAAGTGGCGATTATCCATTAGGAATTCAGTTCCATGTTCTTTTGGCGTTATAGGATAATCCACAGCCTGATGAATAATTTCAAGTCCTGTTACAAGCATCTCAAATCCGAAAGGAGAACGCTCGTCCTTTTGAATTCTGCCGGTCACATATACTGAGGATTCCTGAGTGACTGATTTTGCCCCCTGGAAGATCTCCTCCGGCACTTCCGCTTTCACCACTACACCTTGAATGAATCCAGTTCCATCGCGCAGCTGCAAAAATGCAATCTTTCCGCTTGAACGCTTGTTTGCAATCCAGGCACCTATGGTAACTTCCTGATCAACATATTTATGAACTTGAGAAATTGTAGTTTTTATCAATTATGTTCCCTCCAAAAAAATCTAAGCAATCACTTCTTATGTATCGCTATATATTATACCTTCAAGCACATTGACAAGCAATAACAGTAAATATTAAAACGCTCTACTCAGGCGGAAAACATAGAAGGAAGCCGGATGCAATCCGGCTCTCCCCGCTTCACTATTATTTTAAATTCCTTTCAACAAATCCGTGCATCCGTTCCACTGCCTTCTCTAATAATTCAAGAGAAGTTGCATAGGATAAACGGATATTATCCGGAGCGCCAAAGCCAGATCCAGGAATGACTGCGACCATTGCATCCTCCAGAAGCGACTCAACAAATTCATCGACACTCGCGAATCCCGTCATTTCTGCTGCCTTTTTTACATTGGGAAACAGATAAAATGCTCCCTGAGGCTTTACACATGTAAAGCCTGGAATGCTGATTAATTTATCATAGATTACATTTAATCGATGTTCAAATGCTTCACGCATTTCTTCAAGCTTATCCTGAGACCCGGCATATGCAGCGATTGAACCATATTGTGCTGTTGTTGTCGGATTTGATGTACTGTGGCTTGCAAGGTTGGTCATAGCTTTGATAATGCTTTTATTGCCTGCAGCATATCCAATTCTCCAGCCTGTCATAGAATGAGATTTGGAGACCCCGTTAATAATTACGGTCTGTTCCTTAAGCTCAGGTGAAAGCTCAGCAATCGAAGTATGCTTATGGCTGCCATATACGAGTTTTTCATAAATCTCATCAGAAATGATCAGAACATTATGCTTTAAACATACCTCTCCCAGCTCCTTTAATTCCTCCGCAGAATAAAGCATGCCTGTCGGGTTGCTTGGAGAGTTGATAATGACAGCCTTGGTTTTATCAGTTATGCTTTTTTCCAGCTGTTCAGGTGTGATTTTAAAGTCATTTTCCTCTTTTCCCTCTGCATATACAGGAACACCGCCTGCGAGTTTAACCTGTTCAGGATAGCTTACCCAATAAGGAATCGGGATAATGACTTCATCGCCTTCATTGAGCAATACCTGGAACAATGTATATAAGCCATGCTTTGCTCCATTGGTAACAATAATTTCTGAAGCGTCGTAATCAAGTCCCTGATCTTTTTTAAACTTGTTTGCAATTTCTTTTTTTAATGCTGGAAGACCTGCTGAAGGTGTATATTTTGTATGCCCTTCATTCATGGATTTCACGGCAGCATCAATGATATGCTGTGGTGTATTAAAATCCGGCTCGCCTGCTCCCAGCCCGATAACATCATGTCCCTGGGCTTTTAGCTCCTTAGCTTTAGCAGTAATTGCCAGAGTTGTTGATGGTGTCAATGCTTTTACTCTTTGTGCCAGTTGAATCTCCATTGCTTGTTTCCTCCCGAGTTCTCCTGCATTGCGTCGGCGATTGCCTAAGACTACAGGTTTTCAATTTTTTTCAGCCATTCCCCTGTCTTAAAATCTATATAATAATAATTTATTAAATTATTGCCGGAACGGTAATGAATTTCCCATAATGGAATATTTTTCTCCATCCCCAGCCGGACAGACACGATCTCAGCAGAATTTTTCTCATGCTTAAGTCTGTTGATGGCTTCACTTTTGGAAATTCCTTCAGATTGCTTCAGCGTAACAATTTTCCCTTTTTTTTCGGGAACCCAAACATATATGCTTGTCCCATCATGATCTTTGCCTTCAATTACATAGCAGGTCTCAGTGCCATGATATAAACTGAAATCCTCAGTTTCAGCAAGATCCGTTTCTTGTTTAGCACGTTCTACGGCCTTTGATTCAGCGGCTTTGACGGGCTTCATACTATTAAAATATATTAAAGAACCTGCTCCAATACTGATAACAAGCAGAATAATGATACTCCATATTGCTTTTTTCATGTCTCAATCACTCTTCTATGTACGATAAATCGTAAAAATCGCTTTATTTTGGTCTTCCTGATCAAGCGCCAAACCGAACATCAAATCTTTCTCTTTTAGTGTCCTGTTCAAGGCATCAACAATTTTATACAGATCAGGGCTTTGCTGGATCTTCACCGTAGATAAAACCTCTATTTTACTTTCCATTCTGGAATTCCTCCTCAGCCTCTACAATATTTGTAACTTATATACCCAACCGTTAAGGTTAAACTAATTTTACAAAGAAATAAATCTCAGTAACAGTATAACAGCAGAAATGATTAAACTGGTAATAAAACATAATAAATTTTCTTCTGGTCCACCACGTCATGCTGCGCCATAAGCGCAGCTTTTTCATTTCCTGCCGGGATGAAAATGGCTAAAGCCGCACTTAGTGAGCAGAAAAAATAATCGCCTCCACAAAATATTCCCTGTGAATATTCCGTGAAGGTTAATTTCTCTTATTTGAACTTTTCACCCTGGAAAATCGTAAATAGCTCATAATTAACGTCGGTAAATTTAATGGTGATGGTTCCATGCTTCCTTGTATAATATACATCAACCCAGGCATCATTTAACAGTCTGAACAGATCTGTATCATGTTTTATGGACTTTCTATAAAAAAGAATACCGATCTGGGGATCAAGGTGTTTAATCATGTCTTCTGATATAGAGCCATCCCTTCCAAATGCAGGCAGTTTAACCATGTTCACATTCGATAAGTCTTTTCCCATGAGAACATCATTGGCTTTTGCGCTTGTCGAGTTCATAAACAATATCCGATGTCTTTCAAATGTAAAGGAAATATCCATCCCTTCTCCCTGATCACTGCCTTCGTATAGAACATCAGCGTGAAATTCCGGAAAAAGCTGCTGCTTTGTATTCTGCTTCCAGGAATGAAAATCAAGATTACTTATTCCTTTCTCAGCCTGCAGCTCTGAAACTGCTGGTTCACTCGCTATAATTTCCCTTACCCCGAAGTTCTTGATCAGCCATCTAAGGCTTGCCTTATTATATAATTCCTCATCTGTCAGGATGACTGCTGAAATCTGATTAACGCCATATAATTCAAGGAGCTTTTTTAATTCTCCCTCTGTTCCTTTCCCACCCGTGTTAATTAGGATTTTTTCGCCATTCCCATGATGAATTAAAGCAGATTCGCCATCGGATAAAGAAAAAAATGTCATAGCCAGTTCATCACTTTTTAGTTTTAGGTCAATGCTTTCCACTTTAACAGGAACTGCCGGTGAATCTTTAGGTATGTAATACCAATTTGCAAACAGCACCATAAATGCGAACAGCGCGTTCATCTTTCCATTCCTCCTACATTGAAACAGAGCAGATTGAGAAACAGCTAATAAAATTGAAACCCAACAAATTTATAATGTGTTAATCATCTAAATTTATCCTGCTTAACGGACCTTTGTCATCATAAAAGCAGGCTCTTTTCGTGTAAATTATTGTTTTCGCCTATCAATGTTGCCGTTATTTGCTGCGAAGGGCTGCCCAAGCGTTCTGCGGAGCTGCGGTGAGCCTCCTCGGCGCTGCGCGTCGGCGGGGTCTCACCTGTCCTCGCACCTTCCGCTGCAACAACTCAGAAACTAGGATACAAAAGCAACAACTCTTATGAAAACAGCCTAAAAAGAAAGTGAAAATACACTGAATTTTATAGCCAAGTATTAATCAATTCAACAATTTCATCAATATTGTTTTTCTCAACAGGGATAGGAGGAATGGAATCCAGGAATGCTTTTCCATATCTTGCGGTGATGATTCTCCGGTCAAATATGACGATGACCCCCCTATCGGAACTTGTTCTTATCAGCCTCCCAACCCCCTGCTTAAAGCGGATAATTGCCTCAGGCAATGAGTATTCGGAGAACGGGTTTTTTCCTTTATTGGCAATTTGCTCATTTTTTGCCTGCGCCATCGGTTCATCAGGCGGAGAAAAAGGCAGTCTTACAATTACCAGACAGGAAAGATCCTCACCCGGGATATCAACACCCTCCCAAAAGCTGCTTGTCCCTAAGAGAATGGCCTTTTCAAAACGCTGAAAGTTTCTCGTGAGCCTTGATCTGCTTCCGCTTGTCACACCCTGGGCAATAATAGCATAATCCTCCAGGAACCCTGATTCCTTGATAAGCTCATGGGTTCTCCTTAACATTTCATGTGAAGTGAAAAGTATCAGCATTCTTCCCTTTGCTGCTTCCGCAATTGAAATAATATGCTCGGTAATGGATGCCACATACTCTTCGAGTGGCACTGCATTTACTTCAGGCAAATCATCAGAAACTAAGAGCTTAACCTGATTCTGATAATCAAAAGGAGATTGAATTTGCTTAAGCGTGCATTGATGCTCCTCCAGCCCCAATTCCTTTAAGATGAAACTAAAAGAATTTTTTACAGATAAAGTGGCAGATGTAATGACTGCACTTTCCTTTTGGCTGAAGAATTGATCTTTAAGGTAATCAGAAACCGATACAGGCTGTGCATAAACAGTCGTGGCGTTTTGCGCTGAGCGGGTATCCATTTCTACCCATACAACAAATTCCTCGGCCGGCAAGTGAAAGATGTGATTTAAATCATCATTTATATCCCGCAAATCATCCACAATAGAAGCCACTTCCTCCATTAATGCCTTTTCCTCAAGAGAAAGAGCCGATTTAATAGCTGAAACTGCACACACACGGCTGTCTATAGCCTGGATTAAATCCTTAAGCATGAAACCAAAACGTTCGGCACTCGTTAATACTGCCTTCGTTTCCTTATTGGAGCCATTTTTATTAAATCTTACTGAAATTCGATTTACACTTTTTTTAGCTTTATTGTTCTTTTTAGCAAAAATCGCTATTACTCTAAACAATTCATCCATTTCATGAAGAATATCAGTTATCACTTGGTTGACTTCAAAGGAATGCATGAGATCATCACGTGTCCCTGCTTTCTCCTCCACAAGCTTCTCCAGCTTATAGTAAAGCTGTTTCTGTTCAATCATTCCAATTTGTCCAAGCAGCAGCCGCAATGATAAATAATCCAGCTTGTTTCCGAAATGTTTCCCGGAAGCCTTAACAAAATGATGCCCCTCATCGATCACCACATGGCTGAATTCCGGCAAAATAGCATTACTTGCTGTAAGATCAGTTAAAAGCAGGGAATGATTCGTAATGATGATATCAGCGTTTTGTGCTTCCTTTCTTGCCCTCAGATAAAAATCTCTGGAGATCCACGACTTATCCTGCAAAAATGCTGTTTCATCATTCTTAATTCTGCTCCAGTAGATCATCCCGCCGCTTGAGAGGTTTAATTCATCAATATCACCCGTATCAGTCTCCAGAAGCCAGACAAGAATCTGCATTTTACTGAGGATTGTATCATAATTATCTTCCTCATCTCTTAGCGTTTGGACAAACTTCGCAAGGCTTATATAGTGGCTTCTCCCCTTTAGCAATACAGTGCTAAGCGAAAATGACAGCATTTTTTGCAGCAGGGGAATATCCTTAGAAAGCAGCTGCTCCTGCAGCTGTGTTGTATATGTACTGATAATGACAGTTCTTCCGCTCTTCTTAGCATATAGAGCTGCAGGAACGAGATATGCCAAGGATTTCCCTACACCAGTCCCTGCCTCTATCAATGCATGCTGTTTGTTATTAAAAGCCTCATAAACTGAATCCATCATGATGAATTGGCCTTCCCTTTTTTCATAGGCAGGGAAAGCTTTAATGAACAAAGCCTGTTTTTCCTCTTCACGAATAGGAAAGCCCTGAAACTCTGAGTCTGCAGACGCCTGCTGTCCCATCCCTCTTTTTAAAGCAATCCCCCGGTGAACTTCAATATCATCTGCAAGCTGCTCAATCTTACTTTCATTAATTAAATGGTGCTCGTCCAAAAGTATATCAAGGTCACTCTTTAAGCCTCCAGACAGCTTATGCAGGCGTTCAATGGTGGTATGAGGAAGGTTTTTAAGCTTATTCAACAATATTAACAGGAGTTCAGCCGTAACATATGCATCGCTGTCTGCCTGATGGGGACGTTCATGATTAAGGCCTTCCCGAAGTGCCAGATCCGACAATTTATAGCTATCTGCAGTGGGAAAAAGAATTCGCGCCATCTCCACTGTATCCAGGACAGGACCGTAAAACCCGTTATATCCCGCTTCAATCAATTCCTCCTGCAGAAAAGACAGATCAAACAAAACATTGTGAGCCACAAAATAGGCACCCTCAAGCAAAGTCAGAACTTTAGGGGCAACCTCCGAGAAAAGCGGGGCGTTCTCAACCATTTCATCTGACAAACCTGTCAGTTCTTCAATGAAAGGGGGAATGGATTGCTCCGGGTTAATAAGGGAGGAATATTGCTCTGTTATTTTTCCGTTTTCAATTACCACAGCAGCGAATTGTATTATTTTATCGCCTTTTTTGGGGGCGTTCCCGGTTGTTTCCAAATCCACTACAACATATTTATTACCCATGGCTAACACCTCTATATTCAGTCATTCAAAAGGTATCACAAAAACGGAAAAAGAAAAAGGCAAATACTTCTCCCTCTTTATTTTCTTCACTTGCTCAGGTCCCTTATTCGCTGCCGATTATAAAAAAGAGCCGAAGCTCCAAAAGAGTTCCGCTCTGGTTAATACACTATAGCACTGTGCTTTCCGGTTCTGCATGTATCATGTCAGTGATCCGATTTCTGCTGTCCATTATGGCTACCTTTGGTTCATGATATGGCACCTTTTCATCAGGAACAAGAGCATATGAAATGATTATGACAATGTCGCCTTCCTGAACAAGACGTGCAGCTGCCCCATTCACACAGATTACTCCACTGCCTCTTTCCCCAGGAATGATATAGGTTTCAAATCTTGCACCATTGTTATTATTCACAATTTGGACCTTTTCATTTGGTGCCATTCCTACCGCTTCAATAATATTTGTATCAATAGTGATGCTGCCAACATAATTTAAATTGGCTTCTGTTACTGTTGCACGATGGATCTTGCCATTCATCATGGTGCGAAACATGCTGACTTCCTCCCTTAGCTATCTTTTTGAACTGATAATATTGTGTTATCGATTAAGCGGGCCTTACTAAATTTAACGGCCATTGCGATAATTACCTTTTCTTCCAGACGGGAAAGCGGTTTAAGATCAGGATAGGATAGAATTTCAATATAATCTATTTCCCCGCTTGTGTTTTTTTCAATAAATTCTTTGATGCTGCTGATAACCTTCACGGGATCGTACTCCCCTTCGGCTATCAGTGATTCCGCAACCTTAAGACTTTGGTGGAGAGCAGAAGCCTGGTCGCGTTCTGGCGGCAAAAGATGTACATTCCGCGAGCTCTTGGCAAGGCCATCTTCCTCTCTGACGGTCTTTACAGGGACAATCTCGACTGGAATATTAAAGTCTCGTACAAGTCCGTCAACAACAGCCACCTGCTGGGCATCCTTCATTCCAAAATAAACCTTATCCGGCTGAACAATGTTGAAAAGTTTTATCAGGACTGTGGCGACACCATCAAAATGTCCAGGCCGGGACTTTCCGCATAAAACATCTGTCCGCTCCTGTACCTTAGCCGTTACGGACAATGTGGAAGGATACATATCATCTGCTGAAGGAAAGAAAAGATAATCGCAGCCCTCTTTCTTTGCAAGGCTGCTGTCACGCTCTAAATCCCTTGGGTATGTCGCTAAATCTTCTTTTGGGCCAAATTGCAGCGGATTGACAAAGATGCTGACAACTGTTATATCATTTTCTTTCCTTGCATTTCTTACTAATGATAGATGGCCTTCATGCAAATATCCCATTGTCGGTACAAAGCCGATTGCTTTTCCTTCCCTTTTAAGCTGCAAAGCAATACTTTGCATTTCTCTTATATCTGTAATCGTTCTCATGCTTTTCCTCCATATAAACTCAGAAGCTCTTCCTCTTTCATTCTGAAAGAATGGGAATCATCAGGGAATGTTCCATTCTTGACTTCCGCGGAATACTTAGTAAGGCTGTCGCCGATTATCGGGTTCAGGTTTTCATACTGTTTCACGAACTTGGGCACACGATCTACACCGTATCCCAATACATCATGGTACACAAGGACCTGTCCATCAGTGTCTTTTCCGGCCCCAATTCCAATCACTGGAATTCTCAATTCTTCCGTAATCTGCTTTGCCAGCTGTTTTGGAACGCACTCAAGAACAAGGGAAAAGGCTCCGGCTTTCTCACATTCCCTTGCATCCTCTATCAGTTTTCTCGCTGCTTCAGCGTTTTTCCCCTGGACCTTATAGCCTCCAAGGACCCCTACGGATTGCGGGGTCAGTCCAAGATGGGCAACTACAGGAATGCCTGCTTTAGTTAAAGCCCTGATTTGCTGTGCGACATCATCACCGCCTTCAAGCTTAACAGCATGTGCACCTGTCTCCTGAATGAGCCTTGCCGCACTTAACAGTGTATCTTTCTCGGACAAATGATAGCTCATAAACGGCATGTCAATCACAATAAAAGTTTGTTGTGCCCCTCGTTTGACAGCTTTTCCATGATGAATCATATCCTCCATCGTAACAGGTACTGTTGAATCATAGCCAAGCACTACCATACCAAGTGAATCCCCGACAAGTATCATGTCCACATCGGCTTTTTCAGCGTGTTTAGCAGCAGGGAAATCATAGGCGGTCAGCATAACAATTTTCTCATGATTTTCCTTCATTCTTAAAAAGTCTGTTGTTTGCTTCATCATTCGTCCTCCTTATTCAGGAAGAGGCAATAAAACTTCAAAATGAGCAGGAAAAGCGGAAGCGCCTTGCCCACCCCGACAAGCGTGACCTCGTGGGGCAGATGCTGGAGCTAGAAAGTTATCGAAGTTTTATAAACATTAAAAAAACCCTTCTGATGGCAGAAGGATTTTGTAAATAGCTCATATATCAGTTTATCCCTCTGTCCCGGTCCATTTTTGGATCTAGGCAGAAATATTATGTTGGTAATTCCTCAAAAAGGTGCAGTTCTGTTAAGGATACTGCCCATAAAAAGTATAACAAAAAGGCAAAAGATTTGGCTATAAAAAATTTCTGGCCGGAATTCTAGGCATCCAGCTCAATGTCTGCAGAATATACGTGATGGACTTTCCCGCTGCTGTCTTCAATCATCAGGACCCCATCATCGGTAATACCAAGAGCCTTGCCATATATGCTTCCGGTAATCGTTCTTGCGGTAAGGTTCTTGCCGATGCTGACTGCATAACTTTCCCATAACAGTTTAATCGGATAAAAGCCCTTTTCCAAATAAAGTTTATACAGATTTTCCAATTTACCAAGCAAGATCTTAATCAGCTCAGCTCTTGAAAGCTTTTCGCCTTTTTCAATGGATAATGAAGTAGCAACTTCTTTAAGCTCATCGGGATAATCATCCAGCTGCTGATTAACGTTGATGCCAATGCCAATGATAATAGAAATAATCCGGTCTGCATCCGCCTGCAGTTCTGTCAGAATTCCAGTAACCTTTTTCCCGTTCATCAAAATATCATTCGGCCATTTAATTTGCGGTGATAAATCGGTCAGCTCTTCAATTGCCTGTACAACAGCCACTGCTGTAATCAATGTCAGCTGCGGTGCTTTCGGAGGCGGAATGTTCGGTCTAAGAATAACACTCATCCAAATGCCTGTTGATTTTGGGGAATGCCATCTCCTGTCCATTCTCCCCCTGCCTGAAAGCTGTTCTTCAGCTATGACGATCGTTCCTTCCTGTGCACCCTCGTAAGCAAGGCGATGCGCAATCTTCTGAGTTGAATCAACACTTTCTTCATGATGAATCTGGCGTCCAAGTGTTTCAGTCTGCAAACCAAGCCTTATTTCATCAGGAGTAACCTTTTCAGGTGTTTTTATTATGCGGTAGCCTTTTCTTCTGACCGCTTCCAATTCAAAGCCTTCTTTCCTCAGCTCTTCAATATGCTTCCACACAGCCGTTCTTGAACAGCCAATCAGGTCAGCTAAATACTGGCCTGAAAGGTAATTTTCATCACTTGTCGTAAAAGCATCAATCAATTTGTTCCTGATTTCTGATTGCACTTTATGAGCCACTCCCTTATGGATTCATTGCTATTTCTCAATTCCCCGCGCAATACTGCTTTTTCAGTCTTTTCAAGCTCTGCTTTTATCCATGGACCAGGGGGTTTTCCAAACCAATGCATAAGCTGATCTCCATTAAGCTCCAGATCGCTTCTCTCTTTAATCGGCAGGGAGTGATATTGACTCAGCAGAATATCTGTTCCCCTGCTTGAGTCCTCATGCTGGATAACGTTCCGGACCCGTTCCGCGTTCAGGAATTTGCCCCCTGCCTGATAAAGGGAATAGTTATCCCACTCGTTTTTAGCTCTGTACCTGATCCAGCTTATGATCGACACTATCTTTTTTATCCTCTTTACAGGCAGTTTCCAGCTTTTCAGAAAAGCTTCAGTCTGCGACTCGTCCAGCTTAAAGAGGCAGGCAAGAAGGGCCCACATTTCATCTGCTGTCAGATCAGATGCATTATAATTTACCGCTTCTTTCAATTCCTGCTCAAAGCCGGACAATTTTGGAAGATAATTAGACAATCCGGTTTCCGCTATAACCTTAAGGGCTTTCATCCTGCCGGTTCCTGCCAACAGCTTTTCAAACTCTGCCAGCTTTCTTTCCACTGCAATGTTTTCAAGTAAATGAGATAGAGATGCCAGCGCATCATAAGTATCTTTCTCAATCTCAAATGCCAGCTGACTGAAAAACCGGACTGCTCTCATCATTCGAAGGGCATCTTCTGTAAATCTCTCAGCCGGCTTGCCTACAGTGCAGATTCTTTTTTCCTCTATAGCGCCCCTGCCGTTAAAGGGATCAATAAGCTGCCCGTCTTTATCCATAGCAATGGCGTTCATCGTAAAATCTCTTCTTCTCAAATCCTCTTCAAGTGATCTGATAAATTGCACTTCTGATGGCCGCCTAAAGTCCAGATATTCCGCCTCTGTTCTGAAGGTTGTAATTTCATAAGGTGTGCCATGATATAGAACCACCACAGTACCATGCTCAATACCCACATCTAGGGTTTTTGAGAAAATAGCTTTTACTTCCTCCGGGGTAGCTGAAGTGGCAATATCGACGTCTGCTATTTCTTTTCCAAGAATATAATCCCTGACCGAACCTCCTACAAAATAAGCCTCATAACCTGAAGCTTCTAACTTCTCAAGGACAGGTACTGCCTTTTCGAAAGCTTCATTCATCAGCGGTCACCTTTTTCCAGAAGTTCATAATAAAGCTCTTCATATTGAATGACAATACGGCCGGCACTGAACCTTTCCTTTGCAAGTGAGATGGATTGAGAAGAAAACTTCTTAAGCAGTTTCTCATCAGTTAACAATTTAGCTGCTTTTCGCGAGATATCAGTTATATCACCCATGGTGCAAATATAGCCGGTCTCACCATCGCTTATTACTTCGGGAATCCCGCCGACATCTGTACCGATGCATGGCACTCCGCATGCCATTGCCTCAAGGGCAACAAGTCCAAAGCTTTCCTTCTCGGATAATAAGAGCATTAAATCACTGATGCTGTAAAGCTCCTCCACATTATCCTGCTTTCCCAAAAACAAAACCTTGTCTTTAAGCTGCAGATCATTCACCAGTCTGCATATAACACTCATTTCCGGTCCGTCTCCTACTAACAGGAGCTTTGAAGGAACTTTTTCAGATATCTTTGCAAAGGCTTTAACAACATCCGGCACCCGCTTTACACCGCGGAAATTTGAAACATGAATGATCACCTTTTCACCGGGGTTAATGCCATATTCTTCTTTAAGGTAATGAGAATCGGTTTTTCTATAAATTCTTTCATCTATAAAGTTATTAACAGCACTTATGGACTTATCAGGTTTGATCAGGTCATAAGTTTGTGATATTAACGCTTTGGAAACAGCTGTAACTCCATCAGATTTTTCGATTCCAAACCGGATCGCATCTGTAAGTGACGGGTCATACCCGAGAACTGTAATATCTGTCCCATGAAGGGTGGTAACAATCTTAATATCTGTACCGCTCATCTGCTTTGCCAGAATCGCACAAACGGCATGGGGAATTGCATAATGCACATGAAGCAGATCAAGCCCTTCACGTTTTATCACTTCTGCCATTTTGCTTGCAAGCGCAATATCATAAGGTGCGTATTGAAATACAGAATATTGATTGACATCCACCTGGTGATAAAAAATATTGGGGTACATTCTTTTCAGTCTAAAAGGAAGACTGGATGAAATAAAATGAATCTCATGGCCTTTTTCGGCAAGCAATTTCCCTAATTCCGTCGCCACAACACCTGATCCTCCCACAGTAGGATAGCAGGTGATCCCTATTTTTAATTTTTTTCTCATAATTCTCCACCGAATATATCCATATTTAGCAGTAAGGGATTATTAACCTTAAAACCCTCTGCATACTGAACTCCTGCCTGTTTTCCAAACAGGCTTTCCCTCGCTGCAACAGTTTCAATATAACCATTGACAAGCGGTGTATCAAAAGAACCCGGGCTTTTAGTAAATTGACTCTGGTAAGCTTCAAGACCTGCAATTTTTTTATCCATATAAGCGGATATATCAATCAGAAAGTCAGGCTTATGGAAACCATTTATCATGTAAAAGTGAAGGCTTTTCACCTTATGCGGACCAGGATTGCCGCCTGTTTCAAAATTCCTGATTCCTGCTGAAAAAACAGCTTCTTCCACCAGGCGGGCACAGTGCCCATGGTCTGGATGCCTGTCTTCCATATATGGCGCAAACACAATTGCAGGCCTATATCTCCGGATCATTTCAGCAATCTTTTTTATGTATTCCTGGTTATAAAATAAGCCCCTGTCAGGCAGGTTAAGATTCTCCCGAATACGAACTCCCAGAATGTCCGCTGCTTTCAAAGCTTCGTCTTTTCGGATTTCTATCGTTCCATTGGAAGAAAGCTCTGCCCGGGTCAAGTCGCATATTCCAATCTGTTTTCCGGCAGAGGCAAATTTGGCAATAGTTCCGCCCATGCCGATTTCAACATCATCAGCATGCGCACCAAATGCCAGAATATCAAGTTTAGCTGGGTTCATTCATTTCACCTTTTTCACTTACGATATTCCTCCATGATAAATCGTTGCGTTCCAGGCCTTTAATAATAATTTCCGCTGTGCCCATATTGGTGGCGAGCGGTACAGCATAAACGTCACAAAGGCGCACTAAAGCTGAGACATCCGGCTCATGGGGCTGAACTGTCAGGGGATCTCTGAAGAAAAATACCACATCCATTTTATTGTTGGCAATTAGAGCTCCAATTTCCTGGTCTCCGCCAAGCGGCCCGGACTGAAAACGATGTATGGAAAGGCCTGTTTCTTTCATGATTCGTGAACCGGTTGTTCCGGTTGCATAAAGCGTATGATCAGCAAGGATAGATTTATAGGCGATTGCAAACCTAACAATATCGTCCTTTTTCTTATCATGGGCAATTAGGGCAATATTCATGTCGGCACCCCTTTCTAATCAATAATATTTTCAAGCCCGTAAACGAGCGTATCAATTTTTAACACTGTATCAACAGCAAGCTTTACTCCTGACATAAAGGAAGCTCTATTATACGAGTCATGACGGATGGTCAATGTCTGGCCCTCAGAGCCAAACATTACCTGCTGATGAGCAATCAGGCCTGGCAGGCGTACAGAATGTATATGCATGCCATCGAAATTTGCGCCTCTTGAACCTGGAATCGTTTCCTTCTCCTCCGGGTGCCCCTGCTCCTTTTCAGTTCTTACATCAGCAATCATCTCAGCTGTTTTAACCGCAGTTCCAGATGGAGCATCCAATTTCTGATCATGGTGCAGCTCAATAATTTCTACATCATTAAAATATCTTCCGGCCAATTGGGAGAATTTCATCATTAAAACTGCACCAAGTGCAAAGTTCGGGGCAATAATGCAGCCAATTTCTTTTTCACGGCAGAGTTCTTCAAGCTCATTCAGATTTTCCTTTGAAAAGCCTGTTGTTCCAACTACTGGCCTTACACCATATTCCAGGGCCGTTTTTGTGTGGAACATCCCTACCTCCGGAGTGGTCAAATCGATCAGTACATCGGGACTTAGCTCCTGAAAGCATTGAGCAAGATCTGTATATATCGGAACTTGGCCAAATTGTGAGAAGCCTTCAAAATCGCCAAGAAAGCCACCTCCATTTTTATGATCGATCACAGCAGCTAACTCATAGTTCTCTGTACGATTAACCAGATGGACGGCTTCACTTCCCATCCTCCCCCGCGGTCCCGCTATAATAACTTTAACTTTATCCATTGTCCTCTCTCCTTCTATTCTTCAATTCTTGTCCATCTGTCTTTATCACGCGTGCTGAATTTTTTCATTACACGATCGTGCGCTTCTTCTAAATCAATATTTAAGGAATTGGCAAAGCATATAAGAACAAAGAGCATATCTCCAAGTTCTTCTTCAATAGCCTTTTCTTCCTCTGTAGATTTTTTTGGTTTTTCACCATAGTGGTGGTTTACTTCCCTGGATAATTCACCAAGTTCCTCCGTCATCCTTGCTAACATCGCTAATGGACTGAAATAACCTTCTTTGAATTGGCTTATGTATTGATCTACTTCTGTTTGCATATCTTTCATTGTTTTTGGAGTATCCATACTCTCACCTCAGCTTCTATTTAGATTTTCTATATACTCTGAATTCCACTTTTCATGTTAAGCTATTGCTCAGCTATTTTACAAATATTTTTTATCATGGCTTATAGATGAACAGTCGGCCGCACCTTGTCCTCTGATGTTATTGCTCTTATAATCTGTATCTTATATAATTAGAGACACTTTGATATTGTGATATTCAGGCAGCGGAGGGATATTATGTTTTCTGGATTAAAATTTAAGAATATTTTTTTCATTTTGCTCGGCTCGGCCATTTTTTCATGGGGACTTGTTCACTTTAATATGCAAAACAACTTGGCTGAAGGAGGCTTCACCGGTATTACCCTGCTTTTGTACTTCCTTTTCGAATGGGACCCTTCCTATACTAACCTTCTGCTAAATATACCTCTTTTCTTTATTGGATGGAAACTGCTGGGGAGAAATGTTTTTCTTTATACCATTATCGGAACGGTAAGTGTGTCGGTATTTTTATGGATTTTTCAGCGGTACCAGATTGAAATGCCTTTAAAAGAGGACTTGACTCTTGCTTCATTATTCGCGGGTGTATTTATCGGAATCGGGCTTGGGACTATTTTCAGGTTTGGAGGCACAACAGGCGGGGTCGACATAATTGCGAGACTTGTCCATAAATATGCCGGAGTCAGCATGGGAAAGACTATGTTCATTTTTGACTTTTTTGTAATAGCCCTTTCATTAATTACATATTTAAACTACAGGGAGGCCATGTATACGCTGGTTGCTGTGTTTATAGGTGCTAAGGTAATAGATTTCATGCAGGAAGGGGCTTATGCTGCAAGAGGGGCCATGATCATATCAGAACAGAATGATGCAATTGCCGAAAAAATAATGAAAGAGATGGACCGGGGCGTAACAGTTTTAAAAGGCCATGGTTCCTTCACTAAAAAAGAGCGGGAAGTATTGTATTGTGTTGTCGGCCGCAATGAAATTGTGCGGTTAAAAAATGCAATCACATCTGTTGACCCTCATGCATTTGTTTCTGTCACAGCTGTACATGATGTATTGGGGGAAGGCTTTACCCTGGATGAAAATAAAAAGCCGGTTGAACGATAAATATCGAAGTGATGTCCCAAAGGCATCACTTTTTTCATTAAAAAAGCCGGCATTGCCGGCTTTCACTCAGATCTGGTCATACCTGTATAGATAAGAATTAAACGCAGCAGTTCCAGCACAGCCACAGCTGCTGCCGCCACATATGTCAAAGCGGCTGCATTCAATACTTTTTTTGTCTCTCTTTCTTCATCGTTTCTGATTATGCCCAGAGATACCACCTGATCCATCGCACGATTAGAGGCATTGAACTCTACCGGAAGTGTGATTACCTGAAAAACCACTGCAGCTGCCATAAAGATAATTCCAAGAAGCACCATACCGCTCAAGCCCGCAAAAAAACCGATCATGATCAGAATCCAGGAGAAATTTGAACCAAGATTCGCAACGGGCACGAGCGCATGGCGGAAACGAAGAAAAGCGTAATCCTGATTATCCTGGATGGCATGGCCAACCTCATGGGCTGCAATAGCAGCAGCAGCCACAGAATGGCCATGATAGTTTGTTGCTGAAAGCCTCACAGTCTTGGTTCGCGGATCATAATGATCCGTTAGATGCCCCCTGGTTTCCTCAACGACAACTTTATATAGACCATTTGCATCCAGTATTCTTCTGGCTACCTCTGCCCCCCTCATTTGAGTAGATGAAGGAACTCTTGAATATTTGCTGTAAGCTCCCTTTACTTTCATTTGTGCCCAAAGCGGAACAAGAATAATTATTGCAAAATAAATGAGATATCCTCCCATTTTGTTACCTCCCATTAAGCTGGTCATGGTGATTTTTACAGCTGGCCTGAAGTCCAGCATATAAATCGCTCTGTCCTATCTTTTCCCTTTTCTCTTGATTGCAAAACGGAAGACTTTGATTATCAGCATAAATATTGTTGTTTATCTAATATGAATGCCCGTAAATTTCCTCTCCATGCACCCCAGAGAAAAATGGGGCGGGCGATGAGCATCCTCGATGCTGCGTGTCTGCTTGGTCTCAGCCATCGAGCTGCTTCATAAGAATCTTATATAAGCTTCCTAGTTCACGAAGGAAAAGTATGCATTTTCGAGAAACCTGCATCTTCTGCCAGATTCAGCTCAGCAGGTAATATAGGAAAAAGCATCAAACCTTGCGAAGCCAGCCTTTTATATTTATGATCTATTTTTTTGTCTAGCCCTGTCTCCTTTATATTTTCTCCATCCTACGTAAGATAATGTAATGATGATTATGCTTCCGGTTGAGATGATCACCCACCAGAGGGATGGATCAGTTTCATCTTCTGTCATTTCATCAAAGATAGTCTGCAGATCATTTTCCAATGCAGCAAGCTCCTGCTGGCTTGCCTGCTGGGTGAGTACCTGTGGCCGGTAATGATCAATAAAATTAATGCGGGCGTCCAGTTTTTGTACTTTTTCTGCATCAACATCAATCTTCAGACTGGGATAAATAACCTCATATAAAGATAAAAAAGAATTCAAATGTGAATGGAAGTTTTCGTTATTGCCGCTATATGCTGCTTCCTTTACCTCACCAAATACCGACATAATCGGCTTCTCCATTTCAGTCCATAACGGCTGATATTTAGAGGAAATTGCATCCATTACAAGCCGGAATTTTGTTGCATGATTCAGACGCTCTTCATGGCTCATAGATGTATTCACCGCAGCTTGTACAGCATCATCGTGAGAGACGGTAATAATCCGAAGTTCGTCCATTGTAAATGGCCTTTCCTTGCCGTTCACAGCAACAAATTGCTCGGAAAAATACTCCAGCAGCTTCTTGGCATCCTCATACCTGTGAAGCTTAACCATCTGTAAGGCTTCATTAGATAATTGGTCTAATTTATCTATTTTTGTTGTCTTATCTGCAGACACCATTCCAGGCAATAACATAATAATAATTAAGAATGCGATTACTTTTCGCCTCATCAAACTTGTCCCCCCTCAAATTACTATTAGATAAATATGAAAAGATGGACAAGGTTAGACCAGAAAAAAATTTTGGGAAAAAATAATACACATCAGACGCTTTTTTTTCAGCAAAAGGAGAAATTAGCTTCCTAAAGCGTAATGGAAAAGGCTCGATTTTAATAGTTTTTTTGCATGAAAAAGCCCGCAGATTTTTGCTGCGGGGGCTTACTTTTATTCAGAAAGATACAGGAGCCTTCTAAAGAAAATTGATAATAGCTTCATCAAATGATCACCGGGCGATGGATGCGCGTCAGCATTTTGAGGATCAGCGCCACTGCCATTATCAATTAGGAGATTAAATTAAAGTATGAAAAAACAGCAGGCTTTATGTAAATAGCCTTACATAACCCATTAACGGCACTATTTCGCTATATCCAAGCTAAACCGATTCTTTCTTAAGACGAAGTAATATGCTGCTCCCAGTGAAAAAATGCTGAGCCAGAAAGTAAAATAGCCGATTTGCGGTGTGTAAAGGTTTAAAATAGGATAGCGGGGAAGCATGAAAAATACGTAATCAATTACATCGTTATGCAGGGTCCAGATTCCCGTTATAGCAAGATGCCATGTTTTAAAACGATAGAATGGTGCATACAGCACACCCTGAACTGCCATTGCACCATGTGAAAAAATCAGCATTAGAGCAACAGGGTCCAGTTCACCTGTAACCTGAAATACGAGCAAATTCATAACTACAGCCCATATTCCGTATTTAATAAGAGTTACAATAGCTAAGGCTTCCAGCAAGGGCCAATTTCTGCCCAATAAAAAGGCGATCAGCACAAACATAAAAAACAGGCTCGCTGTAGGGCTGTCCGGTACGAAAGGCAAGAAAATAGCCGGTGTATCTACCAGCTGCCACTTATACCATATATACCCATAGATGGTGCCTGCAGTGTTGATAACCAGAAGCAGTATAAGCATAGCTCTGTTTCCTAATAAAGGATAGATCCATTTCATGTTTTTTCTCCTTTTCTCTATACACACGATTATTCCATCATTTTACCACATAAAACTCCTGTAAAAAAACGAATCTTTTTAGACAAAAAAAAGAAGCTGGCAATGCCAGCTTCTTTTTTAATTATTTGCTTTCAAGGCCAGAAATGAATTCAGCAAGCTTTTGAAGCTCTTCATCAGAGCCTTTAAACATTCCTGGAGGCATAGCGCCTTTACCGTTTTTGGCAATGTCAGCAACTTCTTCAGGTGTTAACCCGGTGTCAACAAGCGCAGGTGAACCTGCACCACCCTGAAGATCTCCTCCGTGGCAGGAAATACAGCCGTTTGCTTCAAAAATCTTGTAGCCTTCGTCTTCTTTATCAAACTCTGCTTCAGCCACAATCTTACCTTGCTGTGCAGCCGCCTCCCAGTCATGGTGGGCAACAGACTCCCAAGTCAGGTAAGTGATGCCGGCTAGTGCCAATAGCATAAAGCCGGTTGCTAAAGGACGCTTGGACGGACGGCGTTCAGGTCCGCGGTCAATGAATGGTGCAAGCATCAAAGCTCCGAATGCAAGACCCGGAATTATAAAAGCACCGATTGCATTATAAGGTCCAGATGCATAGCTGTATTTCAGAAGCTGGTACAAGAACAGGAAGTACCAGTCTGGCAGCGGGATATAAGCTGTATCACTTGGATCAGCAATTTTTTCTAACGGCGGCTCATGCGCAATTGTCAAGCATAGGAAACCGATAAGGAATACAGCCCCTACCATCCATTCCTTTAACAGGAAGTTTGGCCAGAATGCTTCTGTTTTTCCTGGATATTCCGAATAGTCTTTCGGAATATTCGGTTTACGTTCTGCAGGAACACGAGAGTCACCTACGAATTTCATACCTTTACCACGATGCATTGGGCGATTTCCCCTCCTTTTGCAATGATCAAAAAATTATTTCTTACAACGGTCCTGAAATACCCTGCTTACGAATCATAATAAAGTGGGCAGCCATTAACCCGAATAATGCAGCCGGTAAGAAGAATACATGGATAGCAAAGAATCGGGTGATCGTCTGCGCGCCGACAATATCAGAATGTCCTGCAATAAGTATTTTCAGATATTCTCCAATCAGCGGAGTAGATTCTACGATCTGAATTGTTACTTTTGTAGCGAAAAGGGCTTTCATATCCCAAGGCAATAAGTAACCTGTCAGTCCAAGTGCA
Organism: Cytobacillus sp. GQ23; assembly: GCF_059758675.1. NCBI lineage: Bacteria > Bacillati > Bacillota > Bacilli > Caryophanales > Bacillaceae > Cytobacillus > Cytobacillus sp. GQ23. The sequence continues at coordinate 112,566 of NZ_JCAXER010000016.1, read as the reverse complement.
AGCATTATGAAGAAAATAAGCACTCCGACAATCCAGTTTAATTCACGGGGCTTCTTATAAGCTCCCTGGAAGAAAACACGTAACGTATGTAGGAACATCATTACGATTACCAAACTTGCTCCCCAGTGGTGCATTCCGCGGACAATCTGCCCGAATGCAACATGGTTTTGAAGATAATACACGGATTCCCATGCATTTTTGATATCCGGAACATAGTACATTGTCAGGAACATACCGGATAAGATTTGAATTACAGTAACGAAGAACGTCAGACCGCCAAAACAGTAAACAAATGCAGAGAAATGATGTGCAGGGTTTACATGCTCAGGCACTTCATGGTCAGCAATATCCCGCCAGATCGGCGTAATATCTAAACGCTCATCTACCCAATCATAAATTTTGTTTAACAATTATTACGCCTCCTTTCGCGGTTCAGCCTTGCCTAAATACAAAAAGCCATCTTTTTCTGTGTAAGGGAATACATCAAGTGATGCAACCGGCGGTGTACCTGGAACGTTTGTCCCATCTTTTGTATAAAGACCGCCATGGCAAGGGCAATAGAAATGATCAGGGTTTGACTTGTCAGTATTCCAGTCAACTACGCACCCTAAATGCTTACATACTGGAGACAATGCAACAATTTCACCTTTATCATCCTTATAAACCCAAGCAGTGCCGGTAACTTCGGATGTGTACCATGCATCCTGCTGCTCGTAAGTGTAATCAACCCTTGTCGGCTTTTCGGTAATTTCAGCCACTTTTTGCTTTGTTGGAATAAAATCACTTTCACCAGCTGCCTGTAACACAGGATCAACCGCAAAACGGACCATCGGCATAAGCATGCCTGCTGCCATGAAACCGCCTACACCAGTAAGTGTATAGTTCAGGAATTGACGTCTAGAAACTCGATTTTTGCTCATACTTTTCCCCCCTCTATTATGAAGTTAAGTCCAACGGACAAAATTCAACACAATATAAAACTAGGACATAACAATGATATATCAATCTTTATTCAAGGTCAATATAATCCTTTGGCGAATCATGTAAATAGAGCGACTTAACATTCACACTATTCACCATTTTGCCACTTTTGCACGAAAAGATTCAGCAGCTGTTTCACCTGGTCATCCAAAATGGAATTCCGATAATTTTCATCCATATGCTCAAGAGGCAGGGATGGCAGCCAGATCAGGCCTCCTTCCAGCCGGTCTTCGAACGTTTTCCACATACTGTCCGAAGTTAAAAGGAAAATATGCTTAAATCCCTGTGCTTTCAATTCTGATTCCCATTGGCCCAAGCCGCTGATCAGGCTCTCTTCTGATGCCGATTTAAGGTAAGCATATCCTGGCAGCATGATGAGACGTCCTCTGAATTGCCGTTCAAGCTGAACACTTAGAAGCGAAATAAATTCTGTCATGGCTACAGACTGTTTGATATCATCGCCAAATGATACAGGAAGGAGAGGCAGAACAGCAGTGTCTACATATTGCCTTTCTTTAAGGAACATCTCGATATCCTGTGATATCCATTTCATATCATTCACTCCATTACATATATTTGCCTTCCTTAATATATCATTAATGATTGGACTGCTTCAAATCAGAAAATGCAGGCAAAATAAGAGCCCTGCTTTTATAAAAGCAAGGCTTAAGTAGTTTCTAATCTATTCAGCTGCTGAGTCAAAACGTTAAATGCTTTTTTATCCTGCTTATCCAATGCTTCATCAATAAGCTCAAGGAGTTTTTCTCTTCTGAACTTTTCCAGGCTTTCTGTCAGGAACCTTTCGGCAATCAGCCGGTCCTTTTCGTTTATCTGAAGTGTCTTTGGCATAAAGGGATTTTCCTCCATGACAGCTGCATATTGATGGGCCTTATTTGAAGCATGGAAATTAAGCTGTATATAGATCTCTTCATCCCTGTTTAAGCGGATATCATGGAAGGACTTCTCCGCATCTGTGGTCATTACATTCTCTTTGTAAAAACGGAATGGAACTTCATCCACACAATGGGTCGACATGATCAGGCCTCTTGGACAATACTGGGCCTGTTCCACAAAATGCACCTTCTCCATAAGCTGGTCATGACTCATCAAATAATTGAGAATCCAAACACACTCTCTTCTTTTGAGCTGATAATGGTTTAAAAACCAGCGGATAAAATCTTTCTTCTCGTTGACAGATACAGGGGTCGCCATTTTTGATTCCCTCCTCTGCTTAAGGACAAATTTGGTCTTACTGGATTACATTAAGGCCACTTATAGAAACCTGCCTTATTTAATCAAGAAAATCATCCGTTAGTCGCTGCAGCATATCCAGATATTCTTCATTGCCGGGCTCCAGTTTGATTAATGTATTAAAAATTTCGGCAGCCTCTTCCCTTTTTCCTTCCTCAGTTAAAAAATATCCGTAATCTGAAAGAAAATCCGGCTGCTGTTTAAAGAAAGTATATGCAAGCTGATATCTGTTTAATGCCTCTGAATATTCCTCTATATGCTGAAAAGCAAGGGCTGAATCCCATATAAGCTGTGGTTCTTCAAGCTCGTTCAGCATTTCAGTAATTTCGATTACATCTTCATATCTTTCCTGCTGGAGAAGAAGCTTATTTAAAAGAATTGCTGCCTGGACATATTCGGGATCAAGTGCAAGAGCCTGCCTGAACATATCTTCTGCTTCTTTTTCATTGCCATTTTTCAGGGCAAGTTTGCCGCCATAGAAGTATAGTTCTTTGTTAAATTCGTCCTGTTTTATGCCTTCCTTGACCGCTTCCAGACCGCTGCCGGCTTCTTCCTCCCGCTCGTATGCCTGGGCAAGGTATAAATACAGGGAATGGTACTCAGGGTCGAGCTCCTTCAGTTCAGTCAATTTTTCAATAGCAGTGCTGTTAAATCCGGCTTGCAGCGCTGTGAAAGCATAACTGAAAAGGGTATTAATCTCCAGCTTGTCTTCAAGCGCTTTTTCATAATATGGAAGGGCATCTTCAAATGCGCCACCCGCGCTGAGGATATCCGCCAATCTCTGATTTACATTTATGCCTGCAATGATTTCTTCTTTCCTGAGAACAGCTTCATAAATCCGCTTTGCTTCCAGGAATCTTCCCTGCTCTGCATATAGTTCACCCAGGGCAAAATCTACAATTACCTCATCAGGCAATAATTCCTTTGCTTTCAGGAGCTTTTGTTCGCTGACCTCAAACAGACCATCCATTTGATAAAGGTCTGCTAATAATAGAAGCGATTGCGGAAAGCTCGGATCATGTTCATGTATTCTTTCAAGGACGAGGATAGCCTCCTCCTCATTTCCCAGATCAATATGAGTTTCGGCCAGCAGAACGAGCAGTTCCCCTTCTTCCGGATAGGCTTCCAGAAGCCGTTCATATAAGGCTTTTGATTCCTCAAGGAATCCATACTGGAACAATTCTTCTGCCAGCAGGAACCTTTCTTCATGGGAACCATCCAGCAGTATTTGCTGATAGCTCTCCAATGCTTCTTCATGATGACCGTTTTCTAAAAGAGTGATGATTTTATTTACTTTATCCATACTAAATTCCTTTCGAATGCTAATCGGCTATTTTAAAATAAGCTGGTGTCCTGATTTTAACATGCTCTCCAAAACCTGAACGAAAAATCACTTCTTGTCCGGCTCTGATCACTTTTCCCTTCACTACAGTGACAGCAAGTTTATCTCTATGATAATGAAACAGCTGTGATTCTTCAACGGTAAGGCCTTCTTCAGGCTTTTCATAAAAATTATAACTGACTTCACCGCCCTGATGAATATTTCCTTTTAAAGGGTAAATTCCTGCTTTGGATAGCACTGACCGCGGAAGAGGCTCCTGTTCAATCAGCTCATTCGGCATCGAAGGAATTTTCTCTTCCTTCATCATTTTTGTCCATATAGTATTTATTCTGCCTTTCTCCTTTTCATTCCTGCCTGCAAAGATGGGTGCAAGCGGACAATTGTAAGGAAACATTGCTTCTCGCAGCCATCCCCATGGTACTTGTTCAAGTTCCTTTGCATTCTGTATTTCAACAAAAACAACAGGAACCCTTTCTCTTTTGCATTTTCTAATAAAAGAAGGGGTGAGGAGACGGACTGGAATTTTCACACCAATGATATAATCTATTGGACTGCTTAACAAACTGGCCTTACAGCTTTTAAGATTGCTCTTTAAAGCGTATTCATGCTTTACAGGTACAGCTGTCAGGAAGGCTGTACATCCTTTTAATATGAACTCCCGAATATAATACTCTTTGAGTTCTGAAAAAGGCCCTTCCAGCGGGATAGATGTATCCAGAACCACAAATCCTGCAGACATAATAAATGCGCCTGCATCCATTCTCGTAAACTGAAACCTTTTCAATTCAGCCTGCATTAGAGAAATCTCATTATTTCTGATCACCATTGATGTTTTTGACAGCTTGTCTTCCTTTAACAGATTTGCATTCTCAATTATATATGTCATAAAACCACCCTCTTAAACGGTCTTATGACAAGCTATGAAATTTTCACATAAATATGACTGCTTAAATAGAAAAAGAGCTGCAGGAATACAGCTCTTTTTTCAATGAAGATATATCAATCTGAAATAAGGCTATCTAAATGATCAAAAAACGACGGATAGGATACAGAAATTGATTCTTTCTGCTGAAGCTGGACTTCACCCTTAGAAATGGCAGCAGCAACTGCCAGCATCATGCCGATCCGGTGGTCTCCATGGCTTGAAACTGTTCCCCCTGAAAGAGATGATTTTCCCTTGATGACCATTCCATCTTCTGTAGCTGTAATCACGGCTCCAAGCTTTGATAGTTCATTGACAACTGTATCAATGCGATTCGTTTCCTTAACCTTTAGCTCCTCCGCATCCTTAATTACTGTTTCTCCCTCTGCTTGTGTTGCAAGCAGAGCAATAATAGGAATTTCATCAATAAGCCGGGGAATAAGCGACCCTTCAATAACAGTTCCCTTTAGATTGGAAGTTCTGATGGTAATATCTCCTGCAGGCTCGGCAGATCCATTTTCATACGGCTCAATGCTGATATCCGCACCCATCTGCTCTAATACGTCAATAATGCCGGTTCTTGTAGGGTTCAATCCAACGTTACGTAATGTAATCTCACTATCCGGTACGATGGCTCCAGCAGCAAGGAAGAAAGCAGCAGAAGATATGTCACCTGGAACGTGAATTTCTGTCCCTGTCAGTGTTTGGCCTCCTTGAACCCTGATTGCTTGCCCGTCAGCTGCAACTTCCCCTCCAAATTGTGTGATCATTCTTTCAGTATGATCACGTGTCTTCACAGGTTCAATAATGACTGTTTCCCCGCTTGCCTGCAGACCGGCAAAGAGCAGTGATGATTTAACCTGTGCACTCGCGACAGGAAGCTCATATGCTATTCCTGATAATGGGCCTCCAATGACTGATAATGGGGTGAATTCACCATTCTTCCTCCCATGGATCTTCGCACCAAATAAACCTAGCGGCACGGTCACTCTTGTCATTGGCCTTTTGGCAATTGATTCATCACCGACAAGCACTGAATGGAACGGGCGCCCAGCCAGAATCCCCATCATAAGGCGTATGGTTGTACCGGAATTGCCAACGTCCAGAATACCATCCGGTTCCTGTAATCCATCCATTCCCTGCCCTATAATCGTCACTTGATTGCCTTCCTGCTCAATAGTTACCCCCAGCTTGCGGAAGCAGGCTATCGTACTCAGACAGTCCTCTCCGAGCAAAAAATTAGTTACAACTGTCTTCCCCTTTGCAATTGACCCAAACATTACAGAACGATGAGATATGGATTTATCACCAGGTACCGCTATTTCTCCGCTTAATCCTTTTAGATCTGATTTCAATTTTGCCGGAATCATCTATAAACACCCTTTGCTGGTTTGATAAAGTAAAACTCCAATAGTGGGAAGTGCTTTTCTCCCTGCTGAAACAATCAGTTTGCCACCGCTTATCCGGACTTGATTCCTGATTCTTAAAGCAGGGTCTAACCGCCCGTTAGACTGTGACAAATTTGTTTTACAGGCCGATTGTTGTTTCATAGCTTGTATACTTCTCCAGGCAAGTGATTGCCCGATCCCGGTCCTCTTCCGTTTGAAAACTGATAACCAGGACTCCATAAATTTCTTCTCTTGTCTCCAGGATTCGAATATTCGTTATGCTTATTTCTTCCTTGGCCAAATATCCAGTGATTTCAGAAATGACACCAGGGTAGTCTGGTACATCCACGAAAAGGTCATAAAATGCAGGAATTGCTCCCTTTTCTTTTTGCGGCAGATCATCCCTGAACGTTTTCGCATGGGAAAAATAGTCAAAAATGCCCTCACTATTTTCCTGTTTGAGGATGGATTTCACTATCTCCATTTCTTCCTGCCAATCTTCCATTAACTTAAGCAGCACCTCTTTATTCTGGAGCAGAATATCCCTCCACATGGCCGGGCTGCTGGAGGCAATCCTGGTAATATCCCTAAAGCCTCCAGCTGCCAGTCTTGGAATCAGCTTGTGCGTACGGCTTGTTTTTTCCGCCTGATGCACAAGGGAAGCAGCTATCACATGCGGAAAATGGCTGACGATACCGGTTATATAATCATGTTCATCAGGAGCAATGGTAAGAAATTTCGCTTTAGTCCCTGAAAGCCATTCTTTTAACCTTTCAACTTCAGCCGCAGGAATATGTTCCTCAGGAGTGAGCAGATAAAAGGCATTTTCAAAAAGCAAATCTTTTGCTGCTGTCACACCGCTCTTGTGGGATCCTGCCATTGGGTGTCCTCCAATAAAGGTAATTCCTTTTTCCTTTAGCACCTTTGCACAGCTGACAATTTCTTTTTTTGTGCTGCCTGCATCCGAAATGATGACATTGTCTTTCAAATCACATTCTTTTAATATATGTATAACTTTTTGAGTTTCCTGTACAGGTGCAGCTATTAAAATTAAATCTGCATCCCTCGCCCCATCTTTAATAGTAGCAGAAATTTCGTCTGCGACCCCCAGCATCTCGGCAAGGCGCCCCTGCTCTTTATTTACATCAAAGCCGATGATCAGGCTATCTCTATGCTTCCTTTTTATTGACAGGGCCAATGAACCTCCGATCAGCCCAAGGCCAATAATAAAAATTTTTCCTCTCATCCTCTCACCGCCTTTATTAAAAATAATTCAGAGGCATCATGATGCCTCTGAATGGATATCGAAAAGTATTTAATACTGCTAACCCCAGCGAGTGCCTACAAGGCTGCAGCCTGCTTTGCAAGGTATTGATCCATTGCGCTAAGCACACCCTCATTCTGTTCCTTAGAACCAACGGTGACACGGACATAACCTGGGAAGCCAAGTGCCTTGCCTGAGCGCACAATATACCCTCTTTCAAGCAAAAATTGAAACACCTCATCAGAATCGGCATTAAAATTGATTAATATGAAGTTTCCCTGTGATGGGTAATAATCCAGTCCATTCTCTTCACAGTAAGCATAAAACTGTTCCAGCCCTTCACGATTTTTCCGTTTGCATTCTTCAATGAAATTCTGGTCCTCTATGGCAGCAGCTGCTGCAGCCTGGGCAAACTTGTTGACATTAAACGGCTCCCTTACCGGTTCGAGCGCTTTAATCGTTTGAGAATTTGCAATTCCATAGCCTACCCGAAGGCTCGCTAAGCCATAAATTTTGGAGAATGTACGCAGGACAATCAAATTTTCATAATTTCGGATTAAATCCAATGAATTGACGTAATCCTCTGCTGTTACATATTCATAATAAGCCTCATCAAGGACAATCAATACATCCTGAGGCACCTTTTGCAGGAAAGAAAGTAATGCAGACTCATTAATATAGTTCCCGGTCGGATTGTTTGGACTGCATACCCATACTACAGCTGTTTTTTCATCGATCGCAGCGAGCATTCCTTCAAGATCATGCTCCCCTTCAACTAATGGAATTTCTCTGATTTCCGCACCTTCCACTACAGCATTATGCCTATATTGCGGAAATGTTGGCGCAGCCATAACCGTATTGGTTTCCGGACTTAATAGGGCTCTCGAAATCATTTGAATTATTTCATCTGAACCGTTGCCAAAGATCAGCTGATCTTCCTGTACGCTTAAATGACCAGCCAAAACCGAGCGCAGCTCAGAAGCATATCCATCGGGATAAAGCGCAAAAAATGATGGAGACTGATTCATTGTAAAAAGAACTTTTTCAGAGCATCCAAAAGGATTCTCATTTGAAGCAAGCTTCACAATTTTATCCAGACCATATTCTTTTTTTACTTGATCAATTGATTTTCCCGGCTGGTAAGGAGTTAAATTCAACAGCTGTTCCTTCCACTTCATTTAAATCCACCTCTTTTTTTTATCACTTTCACTTGTTTTCGCATTAAAATGTGATTGATCTGTCACTGCATTATTACAAAACTCTCCTTTAAGGAGAGTTCGTGGTGTTCAGATCTGGCCGAAGCCTGATGGCTCCACGCAAATAAATATGGCGGATATCCTTTTGAGGAACATCCATATTCACATGCATCATAACCCTGATACAATTGGGGAGTGATCCCTCAACAGGGATTTCGCTCATGCACATGACTGGAACATATGTCCAGCCCTCTATTGAACGCATTGCCTTTGCGGGAAAGGCTGCTGTTAATTCTTCCGTAACGGATATAAAGACAGAAGCAACATCATCAGGTACAATCTCATTCTCCTGAATCATCTGCCTGATGAGCAGCTCAGTCGCTTCTAATATCTCAGCCTCACAATTCTGTTCTACGGTGACGGCTCCCCTCACCCCTCGGATCACTTGCAGCACCTCCCAAAGCTGAATATCAGCCTTTTTATCTCTCAGTCATATACTCAAGCTTATTTATTTTGTAAAAAGAGCAAGCTCCTGCAAAATCAGGTCATCAGAAGCCTGATATATGACAGGCTTACCCACTTCCTCTAAAAGAACAAAGCGGACATTTTGGCCTTCCGATTTTTTATCCTGTTTCATCCGGCCAAGCAGGTTTGAATGTGCTAAATCTTCCGGGAGATCTGTTTTGTAGCCCAGCTGTTCAAGCCAGCGCTTGAATTCGTTAATATCAAAGCAAAGGCCCAGCAGTGTTTTACTTAATTGAAGTGCGAATAACATTCCTACTGCAACAGATTCGCCATGTGTCCATTCTCCATAGCCCTTCTCCGCTTCAATTGCATGGCCAAGCGTATGGCCGAAATTCAGAAATGCCCGAACTCCAGCCTCCTTTTCATCCTCTGCAACAATACTGCCTTTGATCTCTATTCCCTTTGTAAGCATCTTACTTACTTCATCAGGTGGAAGGCTCTCAAGGGAACGGATATTGTTTTTAAGGCTTAAATAAAAGTTCATATCATGTATCAGGCTATGTTTTATGACTTCTGCAAACCCAGAACGCATCTCCTTTTGCGGGAGAGAATCAAGAAATGTCAGATCATAAAATACTGCCTGGGGCTGGTAAAAAGACCCTACCATATTTTTTCCTGAAGGATGGTTGATGGCCACCTTCCCTCCAACTGCGCTGTCATGTGCCAGGATGGTAGTCGGAATTTGAATGAAAGGTATTCCCCTCATAAATGTGGCTGCCACAAAACCTGCCAAATCTCCGACAGCTCCACCGCCAAACGCCAGGATTAGTGATTTTCGGTCAAGTTTATGTTCCAGCGCAAATGACAGGCATTGGTAGTATACTTCAAATGTTTTGGCACTCTCGCCGCTTGGCACTGTACAGACCTTTGCCTCCATCCCGGTAAGTGCTGTTTCCAGCACTGGCAGATGTAAGCCCCGAACCGTTTCATCGGTGATGATCATTAAATTCGTCAAGGCTGGAAAAGTATCTCTAATATAAGACCCCAATCCCTCAATTGCTCCAGTTCCTAAATAAACTGGATAGGTCCTGTCAGGTGTTTTGATTAAAACCCTTTTCATTAAAACTCCCTCGCAAATTGCCTTTGCTGATCAACAGAAGCTTTCAATGTTTCAAAACGATCAGAATAGAACTGATCCACTATAGCTGAAGCAAGTTCCCACGCAATCACATTTTCTGCAACAACGGCAGCGGCTGGCACAGCACAGCTGTCAGAACGCTCTATGCTTGCTGTGAAGGGTTCTTTTGTTTCAATATCGACACTTTGCAGGGGTTTATAAAGAGTTGGTATTGGCTTCATTACTCCTCTGATGACGATAGGCATCCCCGTTGACATGCCCCCCTCTAAGCCGCCAAGGCGGTTCGTTTTCCGATAATAGCCTTTATCCGGGTCCCAAGCGATTTCATCATGAACTTCACTTCCTGGCTTTCTAGCTGCGTCGAAACCTATTCCAAACTCCACACCTTTAAAAGCATTAATGCTCACCATTGCACCAGCAAGCTTCGAATCGAGCTTTCGGTCATAGTGCACATAGCTTCCAACTCCCGGAGGCATCCCTTCAACAATAACCTCCACTATTCCGCCAATGGAATCGCCATTTTCCTTTGCGGAATCGATGGCTTCCATCATTTTATGGGCAGCAGCCTGGTCCAGACAGCGAACAGGCGATTCTTCTGTAATTTCCTTTAGTTCCTGAAGTGAAGAATACTCTCTTTGGCCTGAAACAACGCCGCCAATTTCAATAACATGTGCTGCAATCTCAATCCCAAGCTCGGAAAGCAGTTTTTTTGCAGCTGCACCGGCAGCCACTCTAACTGTAGTTTCTCTGGCTGAAGATCGTTCCAAAACATTTCTCATATCCCTGTGCCCATATTTCAAGGCTCCATTTAAATCAGCATGGCCAGGGCGAGGACGGGAGATTTTTCTTTTCACTTCAGCCTCATCTTCAGGATTAAGAGGGTCCTGGCCCATAATTTTAGTCCAGTGCTTCCAATCATTATTCTCAACAACAAGTGCTACCGGGGATCCCAGTGTGTAACCATGGCGGATCCCTGCTGTTATTTGAACAGTATCTTTTTCAATTTGCATTCTTCTGCCTCTGCCATATCCTTTTTGGCGTCTGGCAAGCTCTTCATTAATTTCTGAATCTACAAGCGGCATTCCTGCCGGCAGCCCTTCTATTATAGTGGTCAGCTGCGGTCCGTGAGATTCACCAGATGTAAGATATCTCAAAACTCTTTCCCCCTTCAACTCATTAAAGGATTATGTATCAATATAACATAATGATAAATATAAGAATAGATAAAGTTGAAAATTCCTATATATTTTATTTTTTTTTAGAATGGAGCCATTCTAACACGAATATTTATTTACCGCCAAACGAAAATAGCAAAAGAAAAGAGGATGACCAAAAACCATCCTCCCTGCTGCTATTATTCTTTTCTATAAAAGAAGGTTTCAGCAGATGCCAGGTGATAACGGCCTGAGTTAAAAATTTGTTCAGTGCTCCCAACAAAGAATATGCCATCTTTTTTTAAAGCGCCGCTGAATTTATGATATAGCTGATCTTTTGCTTCCTCTGTAAAATAAATAAGAACGTTTCTGCATACAATGAGATCAAACGGACCTCCAAAATCCTCTGAAAGGAGATTTTGCTTTTTAAAGGTTACTGTCCTTTTTATATCATCGGATATTTTATAGAAACTCCCTTCTTGCTTAAAAAATTTCTGTCTCATCGTGACAGGAACTTCATTAAGCGAACGCTCAGGATATATCCCCAGCCGCGCTCTTGCCAGTGCATTTTCATCAATATCAGTTGCAGTAATTTTGATTTGGGGTATCGGCAGCATCTTAGATAAAATCATGGCAATTGTATAGGGTTCTTCACCAGTGGAACAGGCTGCACTCCAGATTTTCAGATTCTTATTTTGGTCTAATAGTCCAGGCAGGATTTTTTTTTCGAGTACTTCCCATCTTTGGGCATTCCGGTAAAATTCAGAAACATTTATTGTCATCCTGTCCAAAAAATCATTCAGCAGTTCTCTATCCTTAACTATTGTGCTAAAAAAACTCCCAAATGATTGAAACCCTTTTTTCTCATAAAGGGATATAAGCCTTCTCTTCATTTGAGCTTCTTTGTATAGTGATAGATCAATCCCTGTTTTTCTTTTTATATTTTGAATAAATTCCTGATAATCGTCAATCATTCTATTTCCCCTCTATAGTTTCCGGAGAGCTAGTGTTTATTATCTATGCCCATCCAGCTGAAGTATTGAATCCGGTTACAAAAAAAGCACTTGTCATGGACAAGTGCTCTTAGAATATTAGTTAATCCAGTCATTCATTAATTTTTTGTATTCCACTTTTTCTTCTTCTTTGAAGAAAAGGCCAATTTCACGTTCTGCACTTGCAGGTGAATCGGATCCATGGATTACATTTTTTCCAACGGTAATGCCGAAATCTCCGCGGATTGTTCCAGGAGCAGCATCTTTAGGGTTTGTTGAACCCATCATCTGACGAGCTGTTGCGATAACATTTTCGCCTTCCCAAACCATTGCGAAAACCGGTCCGGATGTAATAAAGTCAACAAGCTCTCCAAAGAACGGACGCTCTTTATGCTCTCCATAATGCTCTTCAGCAAGTTCCTGGCTGATGCTCATCAGCTTGCCGCCTACTAGCTGAAAGCCTTTCTTTTCAAAACGGGAAACGATTTCCCCAATTAGATTGCGCTGTACACCGTCTGGTTTAACCATTAAAAAAGTTCTTTCCATTGATTTCCACTCCTAAAACTTATGTATAGTTATAATGTTAATCCACGAAAATATTATCATTGTTTTGAAAATTTAGCAACAGAAATTTGGAAGCGCTTTTAATTTTTAGCTGTTTTACAGTTTTTTTCTAATTGCATTATATTTCTGAGTTGATTGCAGCAGATAGTGTGAGAAAATGCAAACTTCGTGCGATGTGTACTCAAGAAAGCTTATTCAAGGTCCTGCGGGGCAGCTGGACAGGTAACCCTGGCAAGGCGCTTTACGTTTAGGGGGATTGTCTCGCGGTTAGCTGAACATTCTATAGCGGAAATTAACAGATTACATTAATAAGCAATAAATTTAAACTCCTAAAACATAAATTGCCGACACTTTGGAAGAGTGCCGGCAATTTATATAGGTGATTAAAATTTTCTTTTGCCTATGAATTTTGCAATATCCCGCAAGGCTTTCTTAGACCTGGAATGAGGCAGCTCTTCGAGTACCCCTAGGGCTTTTTGCAGATATTTATCACTGATTTGCAGAGAGTTTTCAATGGCGCCTGAGTCTTTCACCAAGGTAATTATTTTCTCAATATCACTTCGATCAGTTCCCTCGTGAACTCTCCTTATTTGTTCGGAGATTCTATTATCCTCCATTGCCAATAAAGCAGGAAGCGTAATATTTCCCTGATGCAGATCTCCTCCTGCAGGCTTGCCAAGTTCTTTTTCTGTTCCCACAAAATCCAGGACATCGTCTATGATCTGATAGGACATTCCCACAAAATAGCCGAATTTAAAAAGTTTTTTATGTATATCTTCTTCTACATTAGCCGCAATCCCGCCAAGCTGGCAGCTCACGGCAATCAGCATGGCTGTTTTTCTTTTTATTCTTCGGAAATATGTCCTGAGATTCTGATCATAGTTGTACTTATCTTTAATTTGCTCTATTTCGCCAATACACAGCTCCACAAGTGTATGAGAGAGAATTTTATGTGCATGCGGATTTTCCACATTTGTTATTAATTCCAGTGCGCGCGCAAAAATATAATCACCGGTATACATGGCAATTTTATTATCCCATTTTGCTTTAATCGTAGGCTGACCGCGGCGAAGTTCTGCATCATCAATAACATCATCATGGACAAGTGACGCCATATGGATTAGCTCCAGTGATACAGCTACGTTTTTAATTTTATCAATATCGTATTCTCCGAACTTCGCAGCCAGCAAAACGAAAACAGGCCGGATTCTTTTCCCCCCGGCCTGAAGCAGATGCAGGGAAGCCTGATGCAATAGGGGAGACTCAGCCTTAATCGTCTCCTCCAGCTCGTTCTCTATAAGATTTAAATCTGAATTTAAAAATGAATACATCATTTTCAATTTCATTGCTTACTCACCCAGCTTATCGATCCCGTCTGATCTATTCTCTATCTACCACGAGAAACATACAGAACAAGTTATTATTTTTATTTCGTCCCAATGTGTACGGCAGCCACTCCGCCACTATATGGCTTAAATGTAACGTTTTTAAACCCTGCTTCTTCAAACATTCCTGCAAGTTCTTTCATGCCGGGAAAGTCTCTTGCTGATTCCTGCAGCCAGGAATATTCATTAAAGCTTTTGGCAAAAAGCTTTCCGAACATAGGCATAATGAAGCGGAAGTAGAAATAATATGCCTGTTTGTATCCGAACAGAGTTGGCTGAGAAGTCTCCAGACACACTGCTAAGCCGCCCGGCTTTACAACACGGTGCATTTCTTTTAACACCTGAAGATAATCCGGAACGTTACGCAGGCCAAAACCGATTGTAACATAATCGAAGGAATTGTCAGCAAAAGGAAGCTCCATTGCATTGCCATGCACAAGCTCAACTTGCTTGAGTTTCCGCTCCTTGATTTTTTCCTCGCCGATTTTCAGCATGTTTTTGCTGAAATCCAAGCCTACCACTTTACCGCTTTCACCTACAGCTTCAGCAAGCGCAATAGACCAGTCGGCAGTACCGCAGCATACATCAAGAGCTTTTGAACCTTTTTGAACATTCATCTTTTTCATTGTATCTTTGCGCCATCTTAAATGCTGCTGAAAACTGATAACTGAATTCATTTTATCGTAGTTGCCATAAATCTTTTCAAATACACTATGGACACGTTCTTCTTTTGATTGCTGCATATTTTTATCCTTCTTCCACAAAAGTTTTAGCCACAGACTGATTATTATTGAAAATGCAGTGTATACGCTTCTCTAATAATTCATTTGCTATAGGAAATTTCAGCAGTGATTGATCGACAATATTTCTTGAAAAATCGATATACCTGTCACAAATGAGGATCAGATAATTCCGCTGCTCAGCAGACATCTCCTTCACTTTTGGGAAAGTCAGCTTTTTAAGCGCTTCAAAAACAACTGAGGTGCCTTCTTTCATGAACTGCTGCTTCTCCAAAATTAGACGCTTAATGAATAAAAGATTGGAAATTACATCTTTCCATGCCGCTTTGCTGAATGCGTCAGCCAGTTTTTCAAAAAGTGCAGCCTCTATTTTCCTGACTGAATTCATCAGACTGTCTACCGCTTCAGGGGTTTTCTGATATAACGAAATTTTATGCTCATTTACATCTTTAATCCCATCTGCAAAGGCTCTGATCATTCGGATATCATCAAAAGCCGCCAGAATCTTGTAATATAATCCGCTGTAATAAACACCTGCAAGGACAGTAAGCTGTCTATGTTTAAGACCTTTGTCTTCAGATTCATCATTTTTAACAAGTTCATGGGTATCAAGGGCGATTTGGATAAGCATTGCAGTTACCGCATATTTTTCTGCTTTTGAGTCAGGTATCTCCACATCATCGAGTAAAGAGATAAAAAGCAGAAGCTTGTCTTCATCAATTACAGGTGAGTCAATGTACCTGAGCAGATAAGGGTGGTTTACTTTTTTTTCAATCTGTTCTTTCACATCTGCTAATTTAATCTTCACATCATGCATGCCATCACCCTTGTTTCCCCTTAATTTTCTTTTTCCAGCCGCTATTTCTCTCGTGATTACTGCACAAAGAGAACGGATACAAAACATTTAACACATTCTTATCTATTTTTAGCCAATTGATTGGTTCCTATTAAATATAAAACGGGCAAAAAAAGCCTTTTACCCGGTATCTTGTATTAAAGATAATTAATCAAGCAGAGACAATTATATCATAAATGACAGGAACATGTCAGGACATTATCTTATGAAAATATTCAGCCCTTTAATTCCAGCGGAAATCTATTTCTTAGACTCACTTTCAAGCTCTCCATAGCTTGTCATAATCCTTGCATTTCCCCTGATCTTAATCGCAGAAGTATGCTCTGTAAATTGCGCAATCATTACTTCTCCCTGATCAAGTTTTTCGGAATGGTGAAATCTTGTATCAGATCCTCTTGTTAACCCAATAACATTAACACCGTCTTCTTTGGCCTTTATCACAATATAATCATTTGCTGACGGATTTTTCTTTTCCATTCATACCATCCTTTGCTAAATGTTGGTGGTTGATAATTTTTTACAAAAAAAGGCTAAAAGTTTTATCTTTCAGCCTTTGACTTGTTTATTCCCTGAACTTAATTGATGAACAGAGTTCATATTTATTGTTTTATCAGCGAAAGGACTTCAGCACGAGCTCTTGCATCCTCTGCTAATACACCTCTTACTGCTGATGTTACCGTTTTAGAACCCGGCTTTTTAACTCCGCGCATTGTCATGCACATATGTTCAGCTTCCACAACAACCATCACACCATGCGGTTCAAGCTTTTCCAGGATGGCGTTTGCGACAGTAGATGTAATGCGTTCCTGAAGCTGAGGGCGTTTTGCAACAGCTTCTACTGCTCTGGCGAGTTTGCTTAAACCTGTTACTCTGCCGCCTTTCGGAATGTACGCCACATGGGCAACACCAAAGAATGGGACGAGATGATGTTCACACATAGAGTAGAATGGAATATCTTTAACTAATACAAGTTCTTCATGGTCTTCGCCAAATACTGTTTCAAAGTATTCTTTAGGATCCTGGTTAAGCCCCATAAAAACCTCTTCATACATTTTCGCGACTCGCTTTGGTGTATCAAGAAGTCCTTCACGATTCGGGTCTTCACCGATTGCTTCCAATATTAAACGCACCGCATCTTCTATCTGGGCACGATTTACCTCTGCCATAATTATGCCTCCTAAGTAATAACACTGTGGTAATAATATTTTCATATTAGCATAACGCCCTCATTCAGGCAAAACTGAAACCTCTTCCCGGGAGCAAAATAAAATACCTGAAATAGGGTCAATCTTCTGCTTAAAATGCCAAAAGAAAAAACCGCGAATAATTCGCGGTTTTTTGCTCAAGCATAAGCTTTAAGCACTTGTATGTAGATTATTTAACTGCATCTTTAAGCGCTTTGCCTGGTTTGAAAGCAGGAACTTTGCTTGCAGCGATTTCGATTTCTTCACCAGTTTGCGGGTTGCGTCCTTTGCGGGCAGCACGTTCGCGAACTTCAAAGTTTCCGAAACCGATTAGTTGTACCTTATCACCATTTTTCAAAGCATCTAAGATTGTATCGAAAACAGCATCAACTGCTTTAGTCGCGTCTTTTTTAGAAAGTTCGCCAGCTTCAGCAACTGCGTTAATTAGTTCTGTTTTGTTCATGCCTTTCACCTCCTCCCAAATATGGATAAAACCCAGTAAAATAAGATTCCTTACATACATTTGTAAACAAAATTACTGAATTCTATACGTTATGGCGTGTTTTTGTTTAACAAGCCTTATATTAAATGATTAATTGAGATTTTTCAATCAAAAACTCATTATAAACCCTTTAAAAATAAGGGTTTTAGCCGCCATAACGGTAATTCTGTTAAAAGATTATCACAATCAAATGCTGTTATCAAGAATATTTCATGATTTAATGGGAATCTTTTCTTCTTTGCAACATATTTGTAACACGCTGACCTGATTTTTATACCCTTAACGCGCTGGCTGAAACATAATTTTTCTAGATTGCAGGGTTGGCACATACATAAGAACAGCTGGGTTCGGACTCAAAGTTTTGGATTTGGCTTCTTTTAGGTCCTAAACTGGCTCAGGTTCAGAAACTGAAACTCACTTCTCCTGCAATAAAAAAAAGACTCCAAAAGGAGCCTTCATTACAGGATTATCGCAATTAACCCTCCTGAGCCTTCGTTGATAATTCTTTCTAAAGTCTCTTTTAGTTTATATCTTGCATTTTCAGGCATCAGGGACAGTTTTGCCTGAATTCCCTCTCTGACAATGGAGCTGAGGCTCCGTCCAAAGATGTCGGAGTTCCAGATTGAAAGCGGATCATCTTCAAAGTCCTGCATCAGGTAGCGGACGAGTTCTTCGCTTTGCTTTTCTGTTCCGATAATTGGAGAGAATTCAGATTCCACATCTACTTTTATCATATGAATAGATGGAGCAACTGCTTTAAGCCTTACACCAAAGCGTGATCCATGGCGTGTGATCTCCGGTTCATCGAGGCTCATATCAGCCAGTGAAGGAGCAGCAATGCCATAGCCTGTTTGCTTTACCATTCTCAATGCATCGGAAATTTGATCATACTCTGCTTTTGCATGGGCAAATTCCTGCATCAGCTCGAGCAAGTGGTCTTTTCCGCGGATTTCAACACCAACTATCTCTTTCAATACCTCATCATAAAGATCGTCCGGCGCATATAAGTCAATTTCGGCTACACCCTGCCCCATTTCAATTCCTGCAAGGCCTGCCCGGTCAATGAATTCAAAGTCGCTGAATTGATGGACCACACGGTCTACATCTCTCAGTCTCTTAATATCCTTAACCGTTTCTTTAACTGCTTCCTGATAGCTCTCACGAAGCCAGTGATCTTCATGCAGCACCATCACCCAGCTTGGAAGATTCACATTGACTTCCAGTACCGGGAACTCGTAGAGTGCTTCACGCATAACATTTAATACATCCGATTCCCTCATGCCTTCTACACTCATGGCAAGGACTGGGATGTCATATTTTTCAGCAAGATCATTTCTCAGGGCATCCGTATTAGGGTGGTGAGGCTGCACACTGTTAATGATCATGATAAATGGTTTGCCAACTTCCTTTAATTCTTCAATAACCCTTTCTTCGGCTTCCAGGTAATTCGCACGCGGTATTTCCCCGATTGTTCCGTCAGTTGTTATTACCACTCCGATTGTGGAATGCTCCTGGATCACCTTTCTTGTTCCTATCTCAGCAGCTTCGTGAAAAGGAATCGGCTCTTCATACCAAGGGGTATTGATCATTCTCGGGCCGTTTTCGTCTTCGTACCCCTTCGCCCCCGGCACTGTATATCCCACACAGTCCACAAGCCTGATATTTACATCCAGCCCTTCTGCTACATGAACGGTAGCAGCCTGGTTAGGGACAAATTTCGGTTCTGTTGTCATAATGGTCTTGCCGGCAGCACTTTGCGGAAGCTCATCCTGTGTGCGTGCACGTTCTGCTTCGTTCTCCATATTTGGAAGTACAACCAATTCCATAAACTTTTTTATAAATGTAGATTTGCCGGTGCGAACTGCGCCAACTACTCCGAAATATATATCGCCGCCAGTTCTTTCGGCAATATCTTTAAAAATATCAACCTTTTCCAAGTGATCCCCTCCTGAAATCTTGAGTTAATGGGATAATATTATCCTATCTATTATGTTTGGACATTATATGTGTATGATGTTGTCCTACATTGTTATGACAGTTTTTTTTCTTTTTACCCCCCTAACAGGAAAGTGCACCGCACCTGTCAGTCCAGCTGAAAAATTCTCCAATCATATGACAGTCTGAAATGGACAGCAGGCCATTTCAAATTTCCTTTTTTATTTTTAAACTCCCCTGCTCCTTTATTTCTTTGCCTTTATGCTTTTAGTCATTAGTTGAAGAGTGGTTATAAAAGTATATAAAAAAATAACCCTTCTCCTACAATATATTTTGCAGGAGAAGGGTTATGACTATTTCACCAAAAAGATTGGATCATTTGTGCCGGGATCAAGTGTATAAGGAAGTGAATAGGCGGGAACAAAATCAGAATCCTCCACGAGAAGATTTCTAATATCTTTTCCAGGTTCAGGTTTGTTTTCTTTTTTCTCCAATGCCTGATACAAATCAACCCGATAGTCTACATATACCTCAGCATCGCCAGTAACAACATATGGCAGGCTTTGACCGCTATAAGGACTGAGGGCTTTGGGCTCTTCTTTATACCCTAACTTTTTAAAATCCATTGTAAAAACATTTTCAGCAATTTGCTCTTTGTATGGCGGGAATCCATGAGCCTTAACCCTCAGGTTAATATCCCTGATTGTTTCAGCAATTCTCAAATCAAAAATTTTCACTTTCGGATCTGTTTCTGCATCAACAATCACATATTGAAAAACTCCGCCTGATTCAAAAGCGTTTCCAGGAGGTTCCGCCATGTATTCCGGAGCAATTTTCTTAAAGTCAATTGGATACTTTTGATAGATTGGGGTTGTCTGCCCCTTTGTTTTAATCGGCAGGAGACCTCCTTTTGCTTCCCTATATTGGTCCACTGCAGATTGGACAGACTGAAGCTGATCTTTATAGGCTGTCTGGTTTTGAGATAATTTTTCTTCAGGATACATACAGCCTGTCAGAATTAAAGCTCCGCTTAGGATAAGCAAAAACATGTTAAAAGCTTTTATCATTTAATCAACCCTTTATGTAAAAGTGCTAGCTGCTTGTCGGACCGCTAAACACGACAAGCACAATAATGATCCCGCTTATGATCATTAAAAAATAGGCAACAATGGCTGTAATTATCTTAAATATGCCAGCTTTCAGCTTGTAGCGGCTAAAGTATATTAATATTATAGATAAAAACATAAACCCCATTGAAGCTAGGGAAATCCACATTTTCATTAAAGACGGTGACATATAATCAACTCCCTTTTCCGAAATGTATTATACCATATTAAATAGATAAATCTAAAAGCTTTTTATCACGAAAATTGAAGACAAAAAAAACCGAGGCAAAGAAGGGGCAATTCTTTACCTCAGCCATTTGACTAAATAACCCAGCACCCTGTTCATTACACTAGTTTGCTTCGTTGCATTGTATGCAGGAACCTGGTGTCTCGCATCATCTAATGCCTATATTTTTCAATTAATATAGATATCAGCTCTTTTTATTACCGCTTTGATCTTCCAAAACGTTTGCAAGGTCCTCCATCTCATGTGTTTTTCCTCTTGCCATCAGAAGATCAACTGCATCTTTCGCATTAACATTATTAAAAAGGACATCATATAGAACATTGGTAATTGGCATTTTTACGTCGTATTTTCGAGCCAGCTGATGGGCTGCTTTGGTGGTTCTGACTCCCTCTACGACCATCCCCATATTATCCAGGACTTCCTGCAGATTATGTCCCTTTCCAAGAAGGTTGCCTGCTCTCCAATTGCGTGAATGGACGGAAGTACATGTAACGATCAAATCCCCAATTCCTGCTAATCCTGAAAAAGTAAGCGGGCTCGCCCCCATCTTCATCCCGAGACGTGCAATTTCAGCAAGACCTCTCGTAATCAGGGCTGCCTTTGCATTGTCGCCATAGCCTAAGCCATCTGTAATTCCGGCAGCAAGGGCTATGATATTTTTTAGAGCACCGCCAATTTCCACTCCAATGATATCAGGGTTGGTATATACTCTAAAATTGTTATTTATAAACAAATCCTGAATTTTTTCCGCAGCGGCCATATTTTTTGATGATACCGTAACAGTTGTCGGATGTCTTAAACTAACTTCTTCTGCATGGCTTGGACCAGATAGCACAACTACACTGTCCAGAAGTTCATCTGGCATTTCCTCTTCAATCATTTCAGAAATCCTGAGTAGTGAATCAGGCTCGATTCCTTTACTTACGTGCACAATGGTTAGGGGCTCTTTTCTAATTCCATTGATCTTCCCGATTACTTCACGAATGGCCTTTGTCGGCACCGCCAATATCAAAGTATCTGTCCCCGTCAAAGCCTCTTCAAGCGATAAGTAACCTTTTATTTCTGCAGGCAGCTGTACTCCTGATAAATATTTTTGATTAGTATGATGCTTATTAATTTCCTCAATCTGATCAGGGTTATGGCCCCACAGTCTGACATCATGTCCATTATCAGCAAGCACCATCGCCAGGGCAGTTCCCCAGCTGCCGGCACCAGCTACAGCAACGCTTTCTTTTATCTGCTCCATTTGATCACTGCCTTTTAATGTATTTTGATGCATCAAAAATCATCCGATTCTGCCTGCCAGACGCATTATAAAGCTTTCTGGCCGGAGTCACCTGCATTATTTTCTTTCCCTTGCAAATATCTTAATAGGTGTTCCTTCAAAGCCAAATGCGTCCCTAATTCTGTTTTCCAGGAATCGTTCATACGAAAAATGAAGAAGTTCAGGATCATTGACAAACACAACAAATGTCGGCGGCTTCACAGCAACCTGTGTGGTGTAATAAATTCTGAGGCGTCTTCCTTTATCAGTCGGCGTTGGATTCATCGCAACAGCATCCATTACGACATCATTCAGAACGCTTGTTTCAACACGCAAAGAATGATTTTCACTGGCCTTGTTAATCATTGGGATTAATGTATGAATACGCTTTTTTGTTTTGGCAGAAAGGAAAACAACAGGTGCATAATCCAGGAATTGAAAATGCTCACGGATATTTTGTTCAAATGCCTTCATTGTTTTCTCATCTTTTTCAACAGCATCCCATTTATTGACAACGATAACCACAGCTCTGCCTGCTTCATGAGCATAGCCTGCAATACGCTTGTCCTGTTCAATGATGCCTTCTTCGCCGTCAATGACCACTAAGACAACATCAGAACGTTCAATTGCCCTCAAAGCTCTTAATACACTATATTTTTCTGTTGTTTCATAAACTTTCCCTTTTTTTCGCATACCCGCGGTATCGATGATGACATATTCCTGACCATCCACTTTAACCTTCGAGTCGATTGCATCCCTTGTGGTGCCTGCGATATTGCTGACAATGACCCGCTCTTCCCCAAGCATTGCGTTTACAAGGGAGGATTTCCCGACATTCGGGCGGCCGATTAATGAAAATTTAATGACATCTTCGCCATATTCACTTTGGCCATGCTTTGGAAAATGCTTGGCAGCTTCATCAAGCAAGTCTCCAAGGCCTAGACCATGGGAGCCTGAAATCGGAAATGGCTCACCAAAACCAAGTGCATAAAAGTCATAAATTAAATCCCGCATCTCTGGGTTATCGATTTTATTCACACCCAGAACTACAGGCTTTTTGGCTTTATATAATATTTTTGCAACTTCCTCATCTGCAGAGGTGACACCCTCTCTTCCGTTTACAAGAAAAATAATAACATCTGCTTCATCTATAGCTATTTCTGCCTGGAGGCGAATTTGCTCTAAAAATGGCTCGTCACCAATATCAATTCCGCCAGTATCAATAATATTAAAATCATGAGTCAGCCATTCTGCAGAACTATAAATTCGGTCCCTGGTCACTCCCGGAATATCTTCGACAATCGATATCCGTTCTCCTACAATTCTGTTAAATATCGTTGATTTCCCAACGTTAGGACGCCCGACAATAGCCAATACTGGTTTTGCCATGAACATCACCCTTTCAATCTTTATTCTTAATTTGTTTTAACTTTGCGTCTATGTTCCAGAAATGCTTTTACCTAAAGTAAGCATACAGATGGCTGTCCACAATAACACTACATTGATGTTAAAACCATCCAAATCGCTGTACATTTATAAAATAAACCCTTCTCAAAGATGGAAGGGTCTAACTTAGATATTTTAACAAAGAGAAACCTTCCTAGCAATAGGAAAAGCGGAAGGCGCCCGCAGGAACTCAGACTAAAACCGCCACGTCCTGTGGCAACGTCTGCATGATCCACATCCTCCCAAAAGCTGTCGCTTTCGGTCGTGCGGTGTTTATGCTGCCGAATTCTTACATGTCCTGGGCCTCAAGCATAAGACGATCCGGATGAAAGGTTGATCTTTACCTTTTATCCGGATTGGCTAATGACCTCGAGCCGATGGCGCCTGGAGCTAGACAATTATCGAAGTTCAAAGATATAATTCCTGTTTAATAAAAACTTGGAAGCCCTATTAATGCTTAACAATTACATAAAGTTCTTCTGTTAAAGCATGGGCAATTCCGTCAAGAATTGCTTCAAGATTGGCTGCGATGATTTGCATTTCTTTTTTATCTTCACAATGGAAAACGGCAGTTCCTGAAGGTACCTTCGATGGATTTGTTGTAATAGCAGCCAATATGTATTTTTCTAGTACCATACGCTAACTTCCTTTCCCATTCGTTTGCCGTTCAGTAGGCATCCTAATTGCATTTTCAAGTGTTGGGACTGCTTCGATGATTTTTAGGGCTTTATTTATATCCTTTTCCTGAGGCAATACAAATACCCCTACACGCCCGTCATCCAGATCCCTTTTTGCCAGCGGAACAAGCGCAGGAGTTCCGGAATCCCGGTAAACACCCAAAGCCGTAGATACATCGTGCAATATTGCCTGCCTTTGTCCGAGATTGGCTATAGTGGATCGGGCATTGAAGTTTTTTGGATTTAAAATGAAACCCATCCCATACCGGAGCACCTCCTCTTGTCTTTCAGGCAAGCCTATATTCATAATGTAAATATTGTCCACATACAAGCCCGCTCCATCAAAACGCGGCTCTACGAACTCAATATCAACAATATCCTTCAGCTTTCCTCCCGACATTAATTTCATGGAAATCATAATGGCAAGACCTGCAGCCGCAAGACCTCCCCATAAATTAAACAGGAGAAATCCCAGTGTACTAAGCAGGGATGTGAATATTACAAGATAATTCCTGCTTTCAAAGGCTATTGCTACGCCTTCTATATATGTTTTGCCTCTCGGAACCATTTCATAGCTATCCAGTTCAGTCAGTGTGTTTCGCTCCATATTTCTGACTTCTCTAAACTGGGATGCAGCAAGAGTCAGAAAGGTGATGGCTGTAAAGTCTTCCTCCATTATTGAAGGAATAGCCACTGTTCCAAGGCCCGCAGCAATAAACCCCAGTGCTACATGTATTATTTTCCCATGCAGGTATGTAGGGTACTGCCGGTAATCGGTCCGAAGCATATAAATTCGGGTCAGGGTTCCAGCCGCCAGACCAAAAAGAATCGGGTATGTATATTCACTCATGATAATTTTTGTTTCTCCCTTTCAAGATGTTTAAAGTTGGCTTCAATATATTTCACCGCCCAGTGCACGGCAATCCATAAAGCCGATATGGAAATTGAAATGGCCATAATATCCAAAAAAGCCAAAGATCCAATCGTATATGGAAAGGAAAATGATTTTATGATAATTGCATATAGCACTTCCCCCTGGATGCCCCCGAGCAATATTAAAGGCAGCCTGAGCATTCTGTTTTTTTGCAGGAGTACAGCCATATAAACCAGAAGGACTGAAAGCATCCATTTCCGGGAGAACATCACCCAAACAGGATCAAACAGTTCAAAAAGGTGAAATGTGACATAGGCCATCATCAGGATGAATGTGCAAAACAGAAAATAAAGCTTGCTCCGTCCTTTTAGTCTCCCTGCATAAACATAAAGCGATACAAGCAGAAAAAGGCCAGCCATACCAGTTTTAAAATTGAAGATATTAATTGTCCAGGGTGATAGCATAATAAAGAGTAAGATCCAGGCAGACAATAAAAACCTGTATTTATTAGTTCGATCCATAAAAAAAGTCGCTATAATCCAAACCATCCAGGAAATCCAATAGAAAATTATACCTTCCATACTCTCCCTCCTATCATTTCCATTATGGCTCCTTCATATGTAAATTAACCCTGCAAGTTTAAAAGCATTATATCTTTGGAATCCCAGATGTCTTTTTGAATAATTCTCTTGCCCTCACTTCATCTTAATAACATGGAGGTGTTTAATATGGGCAAAGACAGACAGGAAAAAAAGCTGAAGAACAGCGGAAAAGTGGAATCCGACCGTGACCAGGCACTTCATTATCCCGGAGCTGCCAAAATGCAGAGCCCCGAAGAAGCCAGATCGTTGAATGATTCAAAATACAGTTAATAAACAAAAGCTTCATCGCTTTGTGATGCGATGAAGCCAGAAAGAAAAAATAGCTCTCGTCGTATGACGGGAGCTATTTTCGTGTGGTCCGCAAGGAATATGCTTTAGTATCAATGCCGCGTTCGTTCAGCCAATGATGAGTTTTTCCAGCTATGATAATCGGTGACTGCTGGAGCCCGGCGATGCTTTCTGCCCCCAAAGCGGTCATAATCATCTTCAATTCGGAATGAATATTGTTAATCTCTTCAATAAGGGCCTCAAGTCCTTCTTTTATTAGAACCTTTAAAAAGAATCCAGCCATCCCTGCAGCTCCTGCACCAAGAGCAATTGCCTTTGCTATTTCATGGCTTGTCCGGATGCCCCCGGAAGCAATGACATCGATGCCAGCTTCCAAAGATGCAGCTTCTGCAATGGAGACAGCTGTCGGGATTCCCCACTCATCGAAAAACGATAACAGTCTATCTCTTCTTGCATTTTCAATACGGGAGAAATTTGTTCCGCCATATCCGCCGATATCAATTGCTGCAACGCCGGCCGATGCAAGCATGGAAGCTGTTTCTTTATTTATGCCGAACCCGACTTCTTTTACTACTATCGGAACTTCAGAATGAGAGACGATCTTTTCAATTCTTTTTAATGCACCTCGAAAATCCCTGTCCCCTTCCGGCATGGTCAATTCCTGTACAGCATTTAAATGAATTTGCAGTGCATCCGCTTCAATCATATCCACAGCAGCTTTAGCCTGATCGATTGTAGCTTCGCTTCCTAAGTTGCCAAAAATAATTCCCCGGGGGTTTTCTCTTCTGACAACTCGGTAGGATTCTGCTTCACTTGGGTCCTTAAGTGCAGACATTTGAGACCCTACTGCCATAGCAAGGCCTGTTGATTTGGCAGCAAAGGCAAGATCGCGGTTAATTTGAACCGTTCTTTCTCCTCCGCCTCCTGTCATGGCATTTATAAAAATTGGCGAACTTAATGAAAGTTCGCCAATTGATGTGCCTAAATCTGCCTGATCAAGAAACGCATCAGGAAGGCTTTGATGAATAAAAACAATATCCGCTAAACCGGTATTGCTGCTTTGGCCAGTAGCCAAAGCATGCTGGATATGATCCCATTTACGTTTTGATCTGGACACTATTTATCACCATTACTTTTTTAAATTCTTAAGCTGATCGCCAATCATATCACCAAGCGAGAAGCCCTTTGTTTCTTCAGGAAGCTCATAATCTGTCACTTCTTCCTGCTCTTTTTCAAGAAGGTCTTTTATGCTCAATGACAGGCGCTGATCCTGTTCGTTAACATCAAGAACCTTCACTTTCACTTCCTGTCCTTCGCTTAGAACTTCATGAGGAGTTCCGATATGTTTATGTGCGATTTGAGAAATATGAACCAGGCCTTCAACACCTGGGAAAACTTCAACAAATGCTCCGTATGAAACAAGTCTTCTTACTGTTCCATCAAGAGTGCTGCCCTTAGGAGCCTTCTCGCTGATATTATCCCATGGTCCCGGAAGAGTTTCCTTAATGGATAGAGAAATGCGCTCATTGTCGCGGTCTACGCTTAATACTTTCACTTTAACTTTTTGGCCTTCCACAACAACATCCGAAGGCTTTTCTACATGCTCATAGGATAGCTGGGAGATATGGACAAGTCCATCGATTCCGCCAATATCAACAAAGGCTCCAAAGTCAGTAATTCTTTGCACTGTTCCATCCAAAACCTGGCCTGCCTGAAGGGATTCCAGCACTTGATGTTTCTGTCTGCCTTTTTCTTCCTCTATTACAGCACGATGAGAAAGAATCAGGCGATTTTTATCTTTATCAAGCTCAACAATTTTAAACGTCATCGTTTTGCCTTTATAATCAGTAAAGTCTTCAACAAAATGAGCTTCAACCAGGGATGCAGGAACAAATCCGCGTACACCCAGGTCTACTACTAATCCGCCTTTTACTACATCTTTTATTTCTGCTTCAAAAACTTCGCCTTCATTGAATTTCTTTTCGAGAGTTTCCCATGATTTACCAGCATCAACTTTACGTTTTGAAAGAATAAGAGCATCTTCCTCGACTTTTAAAACCTCAAGCTCGAGTTCGTCTCCTTCTGAAACCGCATCGCCAGCTTTTTCAATATGAAGGCTTGAAAGCTCGCTGATTGGGATAATCCCATCCAGTTTGCTATCAGCAAGGTCAACAATGACTTGCTTTTCTTCAACCTTGGTAACTTGGCCTTTTACCTTGTCACCCACCTCAAAATTTTTAACTTCTACTTGATTCATTTCCTCTGACATATGTATTCCTCCTTAATCCAATGGCTGCTTTCAAATTTTTTCTGTATTCATCTGCCTGCCATCCAGGCAAGAACCCTGTGTCAGCAGCAGAAATACTCGAATGGCTAATTAATTGCAGGCTTTTTTCAACTGTTTTGGAGTATAAAATTGTTCAGTAAAGGACAGCCTTATTGTTCGAATATTTTCGCCTTTTAAAAAAATGCCTTTTTACTAACTTCTTACAAAAGAAGTTTTTTGTCAAGCAAGAAGGTCTATGAGTAATCTTCAATTAACTTACGGATTTCAGACATAATTACTTCGGTGGTTTCCTCCGCCGAAGCCTTTCTTTCTCTTAGTTCTTTCATATCAATTGGTTTCCCGTAAACAACTTTTAATCTTGAAAAAGCTTTATAAGGACCAATAATGGCGCAGGGAACGACATGCGCTTCCGACCTTAGAGCAAAAAAACCTGCTCCGGCCAGCCCTTTTCCCAGCTGTCCCGTTTTACTTCTAGTACCCTCAGGAAACAGCCCTAAAACATTTCCTTCCTTTAGAACTCCAAGCCCTTTTCTTAATGCTTCTCTGTCACTCATTCCTCTTTTGACAGGAAAAGCATTTAGATCCGGAAGAATTTTCCCCAGCGCCGGCACTCTAAAAAGCTCTTCCTTTGCCATAAAATAGACTGGTCTTGGAGCATTTATGCCCACTACCGGAGGATCGAGATTATTTATATGATTGGAGCATAAAAGGACGCCCCCTTCAGCAGGAAAGTTCTCTTTTCCAATTACTTCAAATCTGTAAATGGGTTTAAGAACTCCATAAACCACTGCCTTGGCAAAAGTATAGAGATTCACTCTTAACCAATCCTTTCAATAGCCAGATCCATTATCTTATCAACTACCTGTCCAATTGATAAAGCAGTTGTATCAATTTCTATTGCATCATCTGCTTTTTTCAAAGGGGCTATTTCACGTTCAGAGTCCAGCTTATCTCTGTGTGAGATTTCCTCCTTCAGCTTGTCCAGGTCAGATGGGTATCCCTTTTGGATATTTTCGTTATGCCGTCTTAAAGCTCTTTCATCTACAGAGGCAAGAAGGAAGACTTTCACTTCTGCATGGGGCAGGACATGGGTTCCGATATCCCGGCCATCCATTACCACTCCTCCATTTAACGCAAAGCTTTGCTGGCGTGATACCATTTCTTCCCTAACCAGCTTGTGCATGGAAACAACGGAAACAGAATTCGTCACCTCGGAAGTTCTGATTTCGGCTGTCACATCCTGTCCGTCCAGATAAATTGATTGCCCTTTTTCACCTGGATGCAGTTCAATAACGGTATTGTTTAATATCTCCATAAGAGAACCTTCATCTTCAAGGCTTGCATTTTTCTGAATCGCTTTATAAGTCAAGGCGCGATACATGGCACCAGTATCAATATATATGTAAGATAATTTTTCTGCTACGATCTTAGCTACTGTACTTTTCCCTGCAGCAGCTGGACCGTCAATTGCAATTGATATACGTTTACTCATAGTTCCTCCTGTAACCCTGGCTGTTTTTTCACCAGGTTGATTCCGCTTTATTTTACCATATTAAGTCTGGATCAGTGCATAAATAAGCTGTTTTTTAAGTCTTGCAAATTTTATCAAATAGTCCTGAAATATTTCACCACAAAAAATAAGCAGGCACCAGCCTGCTAATTATTTTTACTGAAAGTTTCAAGCAGCTCAGAAAAATTCTGATCTGTCACACCTTCATACTGTGTCAACTGCTTTAATTCCGGGAAAGCCTCCATATGATGAAAGAAAAACTGAGTAATCAGCAGGAACACAAATTGCACAATTATTAACTTAAGAATAATCCTCTCTACCACTTTCATCATTGCCATCTCTCCAACTGGAAAAAAATTTAGTCACTGGACTTCATCATCTATTATGAGAGATGTATATAAAAAATATTCCTTTCTTCAGATTTCCAGGCCTTTTTTCTTCATGGCCAATTGCCTTTCAAAACAGAATCGGAGAAGCAATTGCCTGTCCTGCGGGCTTACTTCCATGAATTGTACTGAAATAAGCGATTTGCCATTTCTGGGTTCAGAGACTCTTATTATATTACTTTTAAGCTTCAAATAATAATTCACACCGTTCTGCATGGCTAATACAAAAAAAGTAATTATTTTCATATTGGCTTCTAAGGAATAGCCCCTTTTAGCGATGATTGCAGCCCCGCCTGCACTTATATCATCCGTAACAGATACAAAAGGAGCAAACTCATTATTTACGGGATGGATTGCAACGTCAACAGGTGTTTCAACCCGCACAAACTGCCGCCTTTGAATTTTGACTAAATGTTCATCCCCGGGATACGATAAAATCATCATCGGGATCTTTTGCTTAACCCTTCCCAGAACCTCGCTTTCGAAGAGGTACACTGTTCCATCCTCAGCCAGAAAGGTAGCCTTCAATTGTGTACCATCGACCAGAAATGCCGTTTTATTTGATTCCTGATTTATAGGATAATCGATATATAAATTATTTCCTTCTCTTTCGGCAAGCTTGCATTTATACTTCTCAGGTTTTTCAGAGTACGTCAATTCCAGCATCAATGTTTCTCCAATATTTATCACACTTCCACACTTCCTTTAACAAAAGGATAATCCTGCCATTTAATTATGAATGCTATATATGAATCCTGCAATAAAATTTTTAATTTTATTAGGTAAAAAGACCTAAAATACACTTTCATCTGCTGCAGAATTAGCTCTGAATTACAGTAAACAAAAAGAAAGCCTATCCGGCTTTCTTACACGACATCTTCATATATTGGTTCTGCATTCTTTAGCTTCTCTACTTTTTCTTCCTGTCCTGTTTCTGCATTTATATATATTCTGTAGGTATCTTCACCCATTGTACCCAACAATTCATAGCATAAAACTTCCTGATTCAAATCGTTAATGATTATTGCCTGCCTGTCTTCCATAACCTTCAGCTGCGGGTTCACCTTGGATCTTGCCTCTTCTTTAGTAATCCCAGCATCAGGAATTTCTCTTTGGTGATGTGATTTCAAATAATCCTCAGCTGCAAAAGCCGTCATCCTTCCATTGTCGAGCGCAACCTTCACACGAATCGAGTCGGGATAAATTCTTACTCCATCCTGATTGGAAACAAATGTAAATACACCTAAATTATCGTATTGAGCACTTTCAAATAAATCGAGGTCTTTAAAGCCATTGTCTTTCAGAAATTTAACAGCATTATTGCTTGCCTCATTAAGGCTTACTTTCTGTTTTGCCACTTTTCGATCCAGAATAAACCAGATTGGATAGCCGCCTTTCTTGGTAATATCCATATTTGCTTCTTTTTTTGTTTTTTTGTCTTGGATACTGACACTAAAAAATCCGTAATCTGATCCTTTGCCGTTTTCCGTCACTCTGATATCCGCATTCTTGCCAAATCCTGCATAGTGCTTACCAATACGGGCAGCTTCTTCTT
The DNA here is from genome assembly GCF_059758675.1 of Cytobacillus sp. GQ23. Taxonomy (NCBI): domain Bacteria; kingdom Bacillati; phylum Bacillota; class Bacilli; order Caryophanales; family Bacillaceae; genus Cytobacillus; species Cytobacillus sp. GQ23. The sequence goes on along the minus strand of NZ_JCAXER010000016.1, from coordinate 81,065 downwards.
CTGTTATTTCTTTGCCCTTAAGATATTTAAAGTTTTCATCCTTTTTCTGCATATTAACAAATGCGGGTCCAAAGTCTGTTTCTCCATAGCCTTCCACTGTCTTTTCCACAGTCTTAAATCCATCTATGATTGTATTATCTGCAGGTTCTTTATTAGAAGCGAGAGCCATTTCCACATCCATCCATCTTAAATTCTTTTCAAGCACCATATGCTGTACTTTACGCAAATCTTTTTGAACATCAGCAGATTGCTTATAAAGCTGTTTGAGCGTCTGGTATTCCTTATCCGTTAATGGCTCCTTCTCTAAATCTCTTACTGCTGTCCGATAACTGAAATCACCGATATTTGATAAAAACTCTTCAGTTTTATTGAAAGGAAGAAGTGTTAAAGGCAGCTGCCCCACATCCGAGTGTGCTTCTGAAGTCAATCTCCATACTTCTGCCAATTCAGGAGAAAGTGAAGCCCTCGAATTCATCGCTAAAGTTGTTCCGATTTTGTCATGCAATAGGTCGACCTGGTAAGTTAAATCATGAAATGCTCTTTGATAATTATTTTCAGCATTAATAAGTATTGCATTTTTCTCGCGATGTTCCTGATAACCCCAAAATGCTGTACCGGCAACACCCAGCGCAAGTACTGCTATAAGAATACCTCTAAGCATGATTATTCACCCCTCTATTTACAGAATATATGTTTCCCAATCCGCTTGATTTGCGGCCGTGACCATATCCATCCGCTAGTAGCGGTATCCGGATTAAAGTAATACAGCGCCTCACCTGTCGGGTCCCATCCATTAATCGCATCAAGGACTGCCTTTTTGGCCGTTTCATTCGGTGTTAACCATATTTGACCATCTGCAACGGCGGTAAAAGCGCGGGGTTCAAAAATGACACCAGAAACAGTGTTAGGGAATGAAGCACTGTTTACACGGTTTAAAATGACTGCAGCGACTGCCACCTGGCCTGTGTACGGTTCTCCTCTTGATTCTCCATAGACCGCATTGGCCATTAGCTGGATATCATTTTCCGAGAATCCATTTGGCACATTTGAAGCAGTGGGCTGCTTAGGAGCGGGCTCCTTGGGAGCTTGCTGCTGTGACGTTCCCCCTGTTGCTCCTTGCTGGGGCTTGGTCTGCTTGTCAGTATCTACCCCTCCATAATGGGTAAATTTATTCCCCTTATTAATTTGTTCTTTCACAAACTGTTCATTGTATTTTGAGGCCTTCACCAGCTTATTTTTTGTTTCCTGGCCTGCCAGCCCGTCAATAGGAAGTCCAAATTCATATTGGAAGTTCCTTAGCGCCCAATAGGTTCCCCATCCAAACACACCATCGATCTTACCATTGTAAAAGCCTAAATACTGCAGACGGGATTGAAGTTCTATAACATCATCACCTACAGCCCCGTGCTGAATCACCTGATTTGAAAAGGCACTGGCTTTTTCCATATTCCCGCTCAATGGAATCCCCAGAACACAAAGGGAGATTATGAGTAAAACCTTTCCTGCCATAAATTTCTTTTTCATGGATTATAACCTCCAAAAGTCAATCTTTTTTCATTGACCCTATTTTTTGTAGTCACTGGCTTTTTATTCAAAAACTTGAGTCATTTATAAAGGTTACAAGTCAAAATAAAAAACTCTCCATCAGGAATGGAGAGTTTTCTGTACATCAATCTGATTATTCATATGGCTTTCGCTATGTGCCCTAGCTTTTTTTACTTTTCTTAAGCCCAGCCACCAAAGGAAAATCATAAACGGAAGCATGATATAAATCCAATGTTTAAGGGAGATTAGAATATAGTCGTATATGCCGTGAAGGAGAAATGGTACAAGAAGTGAAAAGGCGATCCATTTTTTTGTCGATGTTGCCGAGAATTTCCCTTTTCCTATATAATAACCCATGATAACACCGAAGAGAGCATGACTGGAAACCGGGAGCAAGGCCCTCCCAAGTGCGTGTTCCACACCAAGCGCGATGAGATAGAAGATATTTTCTGCAGTAGCAAACCCAAGTGATACCGAGGCACCATAAACAATTCCATCATATGGCTCATCAAAAGTTATATGCTGATAAATAGTATAGAATAATATAAACCATTTAAAAAATTCTTCCAGCAAGCTTGATGACAGAAAGGCATCCGCTAAACTGTATTTCAGGACCCCTTCAGCTTCTAAAACATATTGAATGAACATGATGGGGAACACAAGCAAAGCACCAAATAAAAAAGTTTTAAATACCATTGATATAGGTTCTGACTCGTATTGATCTTTTAAATAAAAATAACTTAATAATGCCAGTCCCGGCGCAATGCCAGCGGATAATATTCCCAGCATGAACTATCCTCTTTTCAATCTGTTTTCTTAATCGTATCATGATATAGATAGAATTAAAATGATTATTCAAATATTGGAAATGAAATATCTCGATTTATATTTTAATTTCTAAGCAAAAATTGGGGGATTAACATGGAGAAAAAAAAGATACTTGTTATACACACTGGAGGCACCATTTCAATGAGCGAGGATGCAGTAACAGGTGCCGTAAAGCCTACTGATAATAATCCATTAACTGAAAAAACAAAGGAACTGCTATCGCTTGCAGAATTAATTGTTGAAGAGCCTTTCCACCTTCCTTCACCGCATATTACTCCGAAGGAAATGCTTAAATTAAAGGAAATCATTGAAAATAGCCTTGCAAAGGAAGAGATTAGCGGTGTAGTGATCACCCATGGGACAGATACATTGGAGGAGACAGCCTACTTTTTGGACTTGAGTGTGAAAACATCATTTCCCATCGTTGTTACAGGTGCAATGAGATCCAGTAATGAAATTGGCTCAGACGGGCTTTACAACCTGATTTCTTCTATTCGTGTGGCTGCATGTGAAGAAGCAAAGGATAAAGGGGTCCTCGTTGTTTTAAATGATGAAATTCACACAGCAGAAAATGTTACAAAAACACATACCAGTAATGTGTCTACTTTCCAGAGCCCTCAGTACGGGCCAATCGGCATAGTCACAAAGAGAGGTGTTTTATTTCATAACGCGCCGACAAATAGAGAATACTATCCTTTGGATAAGATTGTAAAAAATGTCACACTTATTAAAGCCTTTGCCGGTATGGATTCTTCATTGCTTCACGCGATTGGTTATTTGAATTTTGATGGAGTAGTAATTGAAGCACTTGGACAAGGAAATCTGCCTCCTGCTACAATTGAGGGCATTAAAGCCCTTACAGAAAAAAACATACCAATTGTATTGGTTTCCAGGTGCTTTAATGGAATTGCACAAGATGTATATGGTTATGACGGAGGCGGGAAACACCTCAAGGACTTGGGTGTGATTTTCTCAAATGGGCTTAATGGGCAAAAAGCAAGAATTAAACTGTTAATTGGATTGGAAACACAGCAAAATATCGAAGAGATTTTTCAGATATAATAGAAAAGGCTGATCTTAAATGATCAGCCTTTTTTGCTTCCGCTTTCTTTTTCAATAATTGCTTTAGCAATTTGTCCGCCATGAAACCTCCCATTTTCAATAAAAATTTCATTGGCATTATTTCCGGCAGCAATCACACCTGCGATAAATATTCCAGGGACATTGGTTTCCATTGTTTCAGTGTTAAATTGGGGACGCCCTGTTTCATCATTTATTTGAATACCCATACTTCTTAAAAATGCGTGATCAGGATGGTAGCCAGTCATAGCAAACACAAAATCGTTCTTAATGTCATAAGTTTCGCCATCCAAAGTATATAGTAGCTTATTTTCACTGATTTCCTTCACATGTGCGTTGAATTCCATTTTTATGACGCCATTTCTCACTAAAGACTCAAATTCAGGCAGAATCCATGGTTTTATGCTTGGTGAATACTCTTTTCCGCGATAAATCACCGTAACTCTGGCTCCTGCTTTTACCAGTTCTATTGCAGCATCAACACTTGAGTTTTTTCCGCCGATAACCGCTACGTCTTTATCAAAGAATGGGTGAGCTTCTTTAAAATAGTGAAATACCTTTGGAAGATCCTCGCCGGGAACTCCCATGTAATTTGGATGATCATAATAACCTGTAGCAATTATGACGTTTTTGACCGTATAATGTCTCTTATCAGTTTGTACTTCAAATTCTTCAGATTGATTTTTTGTTACATTAAGCACTTTTTCGTAAGCATTAATCTTAATTCCCTTTCTTTTAACCACTTCTCGGTAATACGTTAGCGCCTGATTTCTCTTTGGCTTGTAATTCTCCGTGATGAAGGGAACACCGCCAATTTCGAGCTTTTCGCTCGTGCTGAAGAAAGTCTGGTGTGTTGGGTAGTGGTATATTGCGTTTACAATATTGCCTTTTTCGATGACAAGGGGGTTTTTCCCTGCTTCCTGAAGGGCTATAGCAGCTGCCAATCCGCAGGGTCCTCCCCCAACAATAATAGCGTCTATATCCAAGATCCTCACTCCTAAATCTATGCAAATGAAAAAATTTTTATGTTGCTGGCTTTCTTACTAAATAATTAGCTTAGCTATAATAATGTCTGTTGGTTTTTCGGCAGCCTAGCTTTCCGCAGAGAGTAATGATTGCCGCTCACTCCCCCGCCTCCAGCTGGATACTGCGGCGGATGCATTTTAGAGGATAAGACAGCACCTGCTTCAAACAACTCAACAAATTAAACTTTTTTTTGATGTTCCACAGCAGCAAACTTTATTGAAAACAAAATCTCCCATCAGTTTATGATAGGAGATTTTTTATGATTATTCAAATGTTCTACTTTTTAGAGTTAAATCCATCCGCGGAATCTTGAAGCTTCCGCCATTTTTCTTACACCTACCATATATGCAGCCAGACGCATATCGACACGGCGGGTTTGGGATGTCTGATAGATATTTTCAAATGATTTAACCATGACTTTCTCAAGCTTTTCCTCTACTTCTTCTTCAGACCAATAATATCCCTGGTTATTTTGTACCCATTCAAAATAAGAAACTGTTACACCCCCGGCAGAAGCCAGTACATCAGGGACAAGCAGGATTCCCCGCTCAGACAGGATCCTTGTTGCTTCCAAAGTAGTCGGGCCATTAGCCGCCTCTACTACAATGCCAGCTCTGATGTTATGTGCATTTTCTTCCGTTATCTGGTTTTCTATGGCTGCCGGGACCAGAATATCGCAATCAAGTTCAAGCAGCTCTTTATTTGAAATAGTATCATTAAACAATTTCGTCACTGTGCCAAAGCTGTCACGGCGATCCAGGAGGTAATCTATATCAAGACCTTCAGGGTCATATAAACCGCCATAAGCATCTGAAATACCAACAACTTTCGCACCGGCATCATGCATAAACTTTGAAAGGAAACTTCCAGCGTTTCCGAATCCCTGAACTACAACTCTTGCTCCTTCAAGATTAATGCCTTTTTTCTTGGCCGCTTCCCGAATGCAAATTGTAACCCCTTTAGCTGTTGCTGATTCCCGTCCATGTGAACCCCCAAGTACTAGTGGTTTACCGGTAATAAAACCTGGGGAATTAAATTCATCAATCCGGCTGTATTCATCCATCATCCATGCCATTATCTGCGAATTAGTAAATACATCAGGTGCAGGAATATCTTTAGTAGGTCCCACAATTTGACTGATTGCCCGAACATACCCGCGGCTTAGCCGCTCTAACTCACCGAAGGACATATCACGCGGGTCACAGACGATTCCGCCTTTACCTCCGCCATATGGAAGATCTACAATTCCGCATTTTAAGCTCATCCAAATCGACAGTGCCTTTACTTCCTTTTCAGTTACATTCGGGTGAAAACGAATACCGCCTTTAGTAGGACCAACAGCATCATTATGCTGGGCCCGGTAGCCAGTAAAGACTTTTACTGTTCCGTCATCCATCCGTACGGGAATTTTCACTGTCATCATACGAATTGGCTCTTTAAGAAGCTCATACACCTCATCAGAATAACCCAGCTTCCCTAAAGCCTTATGTATGACCGTTTGAGTCGACTTTAAAACGTCCAATTTTTCAGCTTTATTTGAATCAGTACCTTTCTCGGCTACCATTTGTAAACCTCCTAGAAAAATCACTTTCATTAGTTGTCCGCTTCCATGGAATAGTATACACCTTTGCCTAATTTATGCAAGAAGAATAAAGCAGTTTTCCGCATTTTTTGATATTTTCATGAAAACGCTAACAGCGTTGATATTAAAGGGAATTTTCTGTATTCTCACAGTACTTCTTTTCCCGCTTGAGTACAAAAGAAACATCCTGATAATGCCTTTTACTGCTGTTTAAAGAAACAGCTTTATATATGATATTATTGCAGCTGTTTACCTATATTTGGTTTACCCAATTTTTATATAATTCATGAGCTATTAATTCAGATTTGGTATGATATCGTACAAAATAATGGCCTTCTTAACAAAAAGGCTTTTTTTGTATAAATTGTTGTTTCAGGTATCAATGCTGTCCTTTGATTTCTGCTTCTAAGGCTACGCGTCTGCGGAGCCTCATTTTCCTGCTGCTCCCGAGGAACGTCAACTCAGTAAATATAATACAAATAGCAACAAACTTTGCGATAAAGGCCTAAAAAAAAGAGGTTGATTCCCCTCTTCCACTTTATGAGAAATATTCAACCAGCTTTTTTACAGCGCTGGTCTCGATAATTACTTTCCCATATTCCTGAATAACGTGAATGCTGGTAAAAGCTGAATCCCCGTACTCAGCTAATATGGCAATTACTCGATGAATATTTTCTCCCTCTATATTTGCTGCATGGTAATAATATTTTTCTTTATAAAAGTATAGGCTGCCTGCCTCAATCTGCACGCTGTTCAGACTTTTTGCCATTTGAATTACATCTTCAAAATCCAGGAATTCGAATAATATATCTTCACTGCCATCAACAGTTACCTGCATTTCAATAAAACCATCCTCAAGGAGCTCTTCATCCATCTGCTCCTCCATCGTTACAATCATCACCATGCCCTGTGCCTGCATGGAGAATATCTCTACTGCAACTGAGCCATGAATATCCACACCAAATTCTTCACTTGCCTCTTCCAGCATTTCATGAAAAAGCTGATGCCATTTTAATGAGTCCTTCAAGACATCTTCCTTAGTCAGTCCCCTATCATTCAAGTCATCTAAAGTGAGAAAGATTTTGATTTTATTATAATTCAAACGTTCTAAGCGCATTGTAAGCCCCCTGACCTGAACCAACTCTTTGATTTAGTGTATGAAATATTGCTTAGTTTGTGAGTCGTCTTTTATCTGTAACTAAAAAAAGAACGGCTATTTTCGTAATATATAGTTGTTTTAGCTGTGCGTTGATTGCAGCGAAGGGATGCCAAGTCAATCGCGGGAGGGCGGCGGTTGGCATACCCGGGGCTTCGGAGGATCTCACCTGCCCCGGCTACCGCAGAAAGTTAAATAGGATTCTTTGAGTAATCACCGCATGAAGAAAGCATTTTCGAGATTCTCGCACCAGCTGCAATCAACTCAATAAATAAGATACAAAACAGCCAAAAGAAAAGACCTGGCAAACTGCCAGATCTTTTTTATGAGAGCCGTTCTTTAATCCATTCTTCCCATTCTTTCGGAGAACTGCCCGGAATAAACTGTTCATATTTCTTTTTTTTCTCATTACTAAGGGAATCAATTCCGAATCCCCCAATACCTACCTGGAGATTTTCATAAGACTCAGTAAGTCTCTCTGAAAGATTAAGGGTTTCCGGTACATTTGATTTCATTGTACAGGACAGGAATAAAAACTTGGGTTTAACCACTTCAATTACAGTGTCAATATCTTCATCAGCAATGCTTGTCCCAAGGTAAACAACCTCAAATCCTCTTCTGCGCAGGAATAACGTAAAGACTAAGAGCCCTAATTCGTGAGCTTCTCCAGGTCCGCAAACTGCGACCACCTTGGGGAGAACTCCGTTATGCGGAAAAGAATGCAGAATCATCCCTATTCTTGATCTTAAAATGGACGAGGCAAAGTGCTCATGAGCACTGGTTATTTTCCCCTCCTCCCACAGGTGTCCGATTTTCACTAAAAGAGATCCTAATATATCAATAAGAACTTTATCTATTGTGTAGAAACTAAAAGCCTGATTAATCACATCATGCGCTTTTGATTCATTAAAATGAAGAAGAGCTTCAAGCAGTTCATTAGAGAGGGCAGCCGACCGGTCACCTTCTTTATCCATCTGAAGCGGCTCGGCATTTAATTCCTTGTTTTCCAGAAGGGCAACAGCCTGACTGATGGAAAAACCCTGATCCACTTTCCTGATCAGCCATTTTAATATTTTGATATGCTCTTCCGTGTACAGCCTATGGCCGGATTCATTTCTCTTCGGCGCAATGATTTGATACCGTCTTTCCCATGCTCTTAAGGTTCCTGCCTGGATGCCGAGCATCTTAGAAACGGCCTTTATATTATATTTTCCTTCACCATTAGCCATACCCAGCCCTCCCTTCAATGCTAATTATCAAATCGCCATGTCCGCGAGCCCGCGGGAAAGCGACTAATTTCAGAAGATTATCCCTGCTTAAAAAGTATATTAGAGGCCCTAAGAATTGCAAAATCTGAATGTGTTTTTATTTTGCAGCCTCATTTCTCAGCTTTTTTAAGGTGAGTAAGTGAGTTTCAGATTTTGCCCCCAGCCTTAAAGGCATCCCAGTTGTTCCATAGCCGTTGCTGATCAGAATTGTTGTTTGCGGCAGCTCTTTAATCCGCCCCTTTTCATATGGGCTAAACCCAAAAATATGTATTTGCCCGCCATGCGTGTGCCCGCTTAGGACAAGGTGAATATTTTGTTCTTTTTTTATACTATTAATGATCCTTGGATCATGACTGACGAGAACCCGAAATCCCCCTGGGCCTGCATCCTCAAGTGCAAGGTCGAGCCGATCCCTTTCTTTGCTGAGATCATCAGTTCCCAGCAAAACAAAACGCTCTCCTTCATCTGATTCAAAGGATCGGGCAGTGTTGTCAAGAATTTTAACCCCGCAGTCCAGAAGAAGTGCATCGAGCAGATGATAATCCGCTTCATAATCATTATTTCCCCACACGAAATAGACTGGCCCGCACTCCTTCAAACCCAGCAGGTTTTTCTTTACTCTATCAAAAGAGACGCCTTTTTCCAAAAGATCGCCGCCGATAATCACCAGATCAGGCTTCCTCTCTTTTATCTCCGCGATTATGCTGTCTGATACTGTCCTTCTATGAATATCCGAAATAAAAAAAACCTTTATTTCACCAAAGCTTTCCGGAAATTCAGGAAAGAATAGCTCCTTATATATAATTCTATCCGCAAATGCTTCCCTAAGCATAAACAATAATAAACCTGCACCGCCAATAAAGGCTAAAGCAATTAAATATATCATAAATCCCCCCGCCATCAATTGCCTTCATTAGTCCCCAGCAAAATTAAATTTCTTGAAATCTAAAGAAATAATACCATAGATTGCCGAAAAACAGAAAAGGGCAAATGCTTCCCATGGCGAAAGGACTGACAATGTAAAAAAACATCCAATTAGCAATAAAATCAGTACAGCCGCCAACAATGCATTGTTACTTTTCAACGAATTAATATTTTTGCATATTCCTGCAGTCCACTCGATGATCGTCCTAATAATTTCTGCGTTGGCTATAAAAGAAATAAGAAAAAAAGTCATTCCCAAGACAAAGCCTGCCGGCTCGAGCACAAAGATCACAATCATATCTGAAATCCCCATGGGAATAGATACCGGAAAAAATTTAATAAATAAAATGCCGCCAACAAAGCCTGTCATCAGCTTCAACAAAATTACAAACAATAAAAATCCCTCCCATACAGAGTGTATGAGAGGGAATTATTTTGTTGACTATATATACATTAATCTTCTGTAATATCCAGAACACGGAAACCGGATTTTTCAAGTCGGCTGATAAACTTTTCCATATTATCGTTTTTCTCTACTTTCATTACGATGCGGCGAACCAGCTTATCTGTTTCATCAAAAGTAACAAGGGATATGATGTGTTCATGAAAATAATGGGCAATTTCGGCCAAACGGGCAATTCGCCCTTCCGCTTCCACGGAGGTAAATGCAACCCTTACACCAGGTTTGTTGGTTCCGAAAGCAGACTGGAATTGCGCCAGAACATCAAAACGGGTAACGATGCCCAGAAATTTGCGGTTATCCCCCAATACAGCAAGTAAAGGAAAATCTTTTAAATCCAGCAGTGTTCTCTCAAATATTTCATTTCCCTGTAAATATCGCTCCTGGTGTGTGGCAATATCCTTAACGATAGTTCCTTCAAGGTAATCTTCCTTAGATTTCCCTGACATAAAGAAATTCTCATAAATTCCATATCTGGTAATTATGCCGGCATATTGATCGCCATCCAAAACTGGAAGCCCATCAATCTGGTATGTCTCCAGCAAATCCAGAGCTTCTTTCAATACTGCATCCTGTCCAATTGTCTTACAGTTATGTTTGGGGATCATGATACTTTTCACAAACATTGCCATCACCTCAAGAGTAATATTAAAAAGACCTAACATCTAATTTCGACATAACTCAACTTTTCCCTCTTTTTGTTGGAGGATACAATCATAAAAACCCAGTGTTACTCATAAATTTCAATGACGCATAAAAAGGAGGGATTATGATGAATACACTCCGTAAAACCTGGCACCCGTATGTAAGCCCCTTTGATCCTTGCACTCCAATAAAGGTAAAAACATATTCCACACCTCCAAACCTTTATATGGGATTCCAGCCGCCAGGACTTGAACAATTCACGCCGATGCAGGCATTAAGAGCAGGAACGCTTTGGAAGGCTTTCTATGATCCATGGTACAGTCCCCATGAAAAAGCCAGGGAGGTACAGCAGTGATGAAACAATTGCCGTCAGACTATTATCAGCTTCTTGAACAGCTTCAGGCTGTAGACTTTGTTCTTGTTGAGCTGACTTTATACCTTGACACTCACAACAATGATACAGAAGCCATTCAGCAATTCAACCATTACGCTAAAGAACGGAAAAAACTCAGAAATGCCATAGAGAGCAAATATGGACCGTTAATGCAATTTGGCCACAGCTATTCAGGACAGCCTTGGAATTGGGACGATCCCCCGTGGCCATGGCAGGTGTAGAATCGATTTCAGGCGCCTTCATAATACGGAGGCGCTCAGTCAGGATTTCTAGAGACTTCCAAAGGAGGCTGAGAATAAATGTGGGTTTATGAAAAAAAACTGCAATATCCGGTGAGGGTAAGCACCTGCAATCCCAAACTGGCAAAATACCTAATTGAACAATATGGCGGAGCAGACGGTGAACTTGCTGCGGCCCTAAGATACTTGAATCAGCGTTATACTATTCCGGATAAGGTCATCGGGCTTCTCACAGATATTGGAACAGAGGAATTCGCCCATTTGGAAATGATCGCTACAATGGTTTATAAATTAACGAAGGACGCTACGCCTGATCAAATGAAAGCTGCTGGTCTTGGTGATCATTATGCTAACCATGATAACGCACTGTTTTACCATAATGCTTCAGGTGTGCCTTGGACAGCAACTTATATCCAGGCAAAAGGCGACCCCATTGCAGATTTATACGAGGATATTGCCGCAGAAGAGAAAGCAAGGGCAACCTATCAGTGGATTATTAATATGAGTGATGACCCGGATCTTAATGACGGACTCCGATTTTTAAGGGAAAGAGAGATCATTCATTCCCAGCGCTTCAGAGAAGCCGTTGAGATCCTTAAGGAAGAACGGGATAAGAAGAAATTCTTCTAAATATCTAAAAAAAGAAGCAGGCAGGCTGCTTCTTTTCTCATTTGTTCTCATGATAAAGGTTAATATCATAATTTTTTTTCATCATTTCGAAAACGGTATGGCGGTTTTTCCATTCATCTTCTTTTTTCCAAAGATCCTTGCTCTTATCAATTATTTCGCACCTTAGTGCATGAAATTCTTTTTCTGCTTTCTCTCTTTTTTCTCTCAGAAGATTCATAAGCCCATAAACGCCAACTGTAAAAACAAGCATATAGAAATTAGCAGACTTATTGACAAAAGCCGAAAACATGGCTGCAAATGAGTAAGAGTATGGCTGCATAACACTCTTATAAAGATAAAATAAGAATAAAAAAGATATAAAAACGGTCGCCCACATGGCAATTAAATGCCAGGACTTGAATCGGTCAAACTTTCGTTTTCTTTCTACTACTTTCTCAAGCATTTTTCTTGTTGCCTGGTCTGTACGTTCATCAAGCATTCTAATCGGCGATTCCAACATGCTCCCTCCCTTTCATTATAATGTATGAGCTTGTACATTATTCTATGACTGGGATAGAAGCGGCCGATAGACTTAGACTCTTTATTAGTCAAGCGGGATTTTTAATACCTGGCCTGTTTGAATTTCATTTGACGGCAAATTGTTCGCTTGCTTTATAATTTCAATACCGGACTGGGATTTATAATAGGTCATGGCAATTCGAAAGATTGTTTCCTGCGGTTTAACCGTATGGTAGACAACCTTGCCTTCCTTTTTTAATTCTTCCTGTTTCCCGGCTGGTTTCGTAGAATCTGTACTTTCTGGAGCTGTATGCTGGGGCTGCTTTTCTGAATTGGGTTTAGAACCCTTTTCTTCTGTATCAGGGTTTTTGGGAGTCTGTTTTTCCTGATGGCCGCTGGCAGCTTCTTTCTCTTTTGCTTCCTTCTCTTTTGTCTCTTTATTTTTTGCTTCTTTCTCTTGTGTCTCTTTAGCTTTTTCAGGCTTCTCAGTTTCCTGCTCTTCCCTTACGACTATGGTCGTCCCTTTATCTTCATCATTCGTGGCAAAAACAACAGTTTCCGTACCAATTTCCTTTGATTCCGCATTTAACCCGGTATTGATGCTTTTATCACTGCTTACATAATGATAAATGCTGAAAATGGTAATCGGGAGCATGATAAAAAACAAAGCGAGCAGACGAATAACAGGGTATTTAACACGCCATTTATTTTTTTTTCTTTTTTCCTGATGTATACGGCTCCGCGGCGGCAGAGCGGATTTTTGTCTGCTGTCTCCCATTTCCGGTTTTCTTTCAATCTTCTTGCGAAGTCTTTCAGCCTGATCTCTATAAGGGTCTTCTTTATTCATGTTTCATCCCTTCCTGTAAAAAAAATCATAAGAAGTATAAATTGAAGCTGCTGTTAACTATTGTTCATGACATATCCTCTCTGGATTTTTTCAGGTACTGTTTTCTGATAAGAATACCCAAAAGAAAGTCAATCAGAAAATGCATAACAATCGTAACAAGCAAATTATTGGTTATATGATAAATATAACCTATTAAAAAGCTTAATGTAATAATATTTACAAACAAAAACCAACTAAAAAAATAACGATAATGAACAAGCGCGAAAATAAGACTTGAGACAGCAAGTCCGAAATGGGTCTGTATGACACCCCTGAACAGAAGTTCTTCACTAATAGCCACCACTGCTGCAATAAATGCGATATGAAGATAGTGGCGATTTTGAAAGATTTTCTTATTTAACCCACCGTCATCATACAATTCATCAGGGAGGACCTTCATCAAGATCATATCAATCAGCACAACAGCCAACCCCGCAGCTGCACCAATGACGAGAATATTCCAATCATTGAGTACAAAAAGAGCCTGGAATTCCTTAAAGCTGTTAAACAATATAATACTCAGGATAAATGTAATAGCTAAAATAAGCGCCTGAGTAAGATAGAGATGAAATAATAGTTCCCTGTCTGTCAATTCCTTAATGATGTCCTCATATCTTTTCTTCATTTTGGTCACTCACCTGGAATCAGAAGGTATTCTAAATGATTTTTCCAATCATAAAGCGTGCTGCCCTGATTATCTGATTTTGTGTTTCTTATGAAATTTTCAATTTGCAGTCCGCATATATCACAGCAGAATTGAACTGAAGTATTTTTTTCCTCATCAAAGCAGGAAAGTATATTCTCTCTCCGGCAATTTCTGCTATGTACCCACCTGTAAACTTCCTCTATGCTATTTCTTTTCAATTTGATTCTGCCTTCGCAGTATTCTTTCATTTCCTGCAGGATCCTTTTATAACTCAATCCAGATTTGTTTTTCCGTTCAAAAAAATCATTAAATATTCTCCACTGAATATCTGTTAACCCGGAACGCTGCTTAATTTGCTCTTCATGAGCACTGATATTTATGATCGCATCCGGGTTTTCTCCCAGCCAGTAACTGATCCAATCAATTTGAGACTTGTCAGGAAATTCATTTTCGGCAATCTGTATGGGAAGCTGCTCATCACCGGGTGCATAGAGCATAATAGCTATACTTTGCTTTCCATCTCTCCCTGCCCGTCCAATTTCCTGCAAATAAGATTCAATCTGAAGAGGCATATGAAAGTGTATCACATACCGGATATTATCTTTATTTATTCCCATGCCAAAGGCGCTGGTTGCGCAAATAAGATCCAGCTGTCCGTGGATAAACTGCTGCTGTACTAGGATGCGGCTTTCCTGGTCCATCCCGCCATGATAAGACATTACTCGTTTAGCTCCTTTTTCCCTCAGCAGATCGGCTATTTGTTCAGCCATTTTTTTGCTGGAAAAATAGATAATTCCAGGACCCTTTAGGGTCTCAGCAAGCTCTATAAGCCTTTCTGTTTTTACACGGTAGTTTTCTGTCTTTTCTACACTTAATGCTATATTAGGACGATCAACGGAGTAAATAAATTCGCTGCAGTCCAGTATGCCAAGTGACTTCTTTATATCTGCTTTTACCTCACGGGTAGCTGTGGCAGTTAAAGCGAGTGTAACCGGGTTCCCTATCTTTTGCCTCACTTCTCCAAGCTTTAGGTAATCAGGCCTGAAATCATATCCCCATTGGGAGATGCAATGAGCCTCATCTATTACAAATAAAGCGATGCGCAATTTTTCCAGCTGAGATAGTACTGGTTCATAATAAAGCATTTCGGGTGAAATAAAGATAAACTTATACTGATCCAGATTATTCAATGCCTGTCTTTTTTCTGAGCGGGATAAAAATGAATTGAATGCTATCACCCTTTTTTCCCCATTCAACATAAGCTGTTCAGCCTGATCCTGCATAAGGGACAGCAAAGGAGAGATAATAATCACCTGGCCTTCAATCATATACCCCGGCAGCTGATAACAAAGCGATTTACCTGTACCTGTAGGCAGCATGGCAATCGTATTTCGGCCTGCTAGCACGGATTCAATGATTTCCTTTTGTCCAGGTCTGAAGGCAGGATATCCAAACTTGCTTTGCAATAGTACTTCCAATCTCATTGTCCCTCTCCAAGCTTTGCCATTACTAATCTGATTTCAAAATAATCGGATTCAGGCACTATTTGACGTATTTGTTTTAATTGCAAGGAATCTGCACTGTTGGCCGCATGAAGGATCAGTTTCTGTTTTTCCTCCGAGACATAACGAGTGATATTAAAGGAGCTGTCGTTTAAAGCTATTTCCACAACATGATCCTCAATCGTACTTTTTTTCAACCTTCTTATTTTCGCGATTTCAGCTAAGTCCTGTCCCTGTTTTAACAGTGAATACGTTTTTTGGGCTGACAATGTTAGCTGTACTGCATTTCCTGCACCGCTCACGATTTTATCGATAAGCGGATATTCAGCAGAATTTTCCCTTGCGCTTTCCAGTATATGATGAATAGCTCCAAGGAACTGATGGTGGTAATAATCCTGTTTGATTCCGAGCTGCTCTGAAGCCTGAACAGCTGTGAGTCCAATACGGCTATAGCCTGTAAGCCTCAATGTCAGGACAGCAGGATTAATATCTTTCAGCTCTTCAAGGCATTGGACAAGCTCCCTGTACAGCATTCCCCCAACTGTATCACGGTCAAATCCGGATGTCCTCAGAAAGTCTTTCAGCCATTCATGAACACCTCGTTTTCTTTGGATAGGCAGGTATTTTACATTGTTATTATTTAACTGTGAGATAACCTGAATTAGAAGCGTAATCCTCTCCCAAAACAGTTCACCTGTACTATGATACAGCCATCCGTTTAATGATGAAGGAATTGGACATTCTATAAGTGATCTTTCCAGCTCTTTCTTCCCTTTTTCAGTCAAAGTATAATGCTTTTCAGTAATGGCAGTCATCCAGCCGCTGCTTATGATTTCCTCTGCAAGTTTTTCCAGTACCTCCCTGCTTAAATGTTCAAATGAACGAAAAAGCGGGGTAAGTTGGAATAAATGAGCATCCTGGATGGTTTGGGAAGACTTTTTTCCATTTAGCAAATGTAAAATGGAATATAGAGTTCTTTGTCCCTGCAACTCATTAACACAGTACATTATTACAGATTTCAAATAAGATCTATGCATTATTTTCACCTTACGGCTTAAGATTTTTTTATTGTTTCATTACCTTGATTTTCTTCCTTCTATTTTATCATGAAAAAAATCGGCAGGCCGTTTTAATTATTTATCACAGGGTAAATTATGCCTAAACCCTTATCTGATAAGCATTCTCAATACATTTTCTATTGAAAAGTTGAACATACAGTTTTACAATAGGATGTGAGGAATGTGTTACCATCATCTTGATGGAAGATTAATTGTTTAATTCTTGGGAGGTTTTTTCATGGCAAAGTATACAATTGTTGACAAAGAAACATGCATTGCATGTGGAGCTTGCGGCGCAGCGGCACCGGACATTTATGATTATGATGATGAAGGCATCGCATTTGTAACCCTTGATGATAACCAGGGTATCGTTGAGATTCCGGATGTTTTAATTGACGATATGATGGATGCATTCGAAGGCTGTCCAACCGATTCAATTAAAGTTGCTGATGACGCTTTTGATGGCGATCCGCTTAAATACGAATAATCCTTCAACCATACTCTTATTTTTGTTAAGCTACTGCTCCCTTTCAACTTGAAAGGGAGTTTTTCTATGATACTTTTTATTCAAATGGAAAAAGCAGCGGAACATTTTCCGCTGCTTTCATTTATATATTCATCATGCTGCGCTATTTATTACAGCCTGTTTTTCTACCCAAGTTCTCATGCGTGTAAAAATAAGCATAAACACCATTGAAATGATAAATCCCTTTAAAATATTAAATGGCAGTATCCCTGTCACAATCATGGTTCTCATTTCAGGCGCTGACATTGCCGGGAAATTCAGAAAGAATGTATATGCTGGCAATATGACAAGATAATTAAGCACACTCATAATGACAGCCATTACCATGGTGCCGATTACAAGCCCGAACGTCATGCCTTTTTTTGTCTTCAGCTTGCTGTATACATAATAAGTAGGCAAGACGAACAAAATGCCTGCTGCAAAGTTTGCAATATGTCCAACAGGTACACCTGTTGCACTCCCTGTCATGAAGTAATCAAGAATATTTTTAATAAGTTCTACTAATATTCCTGCCGCCGGGCCAAAGATCAACGCTGCGATTAATGCAGGAATATCGCTGAAGTCAATCATTAAAAATTGCGGAAACGGCGGGATTGGAAAATTGAGCAGCATTAATACGTAAGAGATGCTGCTTAGCATTCCGATGGCAACCATTGATTTGATATTAAGTTTTTTCAAGTTCCTCTCTCCTTTTTAGGACTATCTCTCCTAAAGAAGAAAGGTTCAGCTAAGCTAATATCTTCGCATTAAATAACCCTCAAGTTAACATAACTTGAGGGAGAATTGCAAAGGCACGCTTAATAACGTTCAAAACCTGCACTTTTTGAACGTCTGCAGAACCTCCATCTTCTCCCATCCAGACTGTACTGTCGGCTTTGGAATCTCACCAAATCCTGCCCAATTTAATGGAAAGTGCTTTTACTAAAAACATTTCTCTCAGGCTCGCGGGCTTAGAGTCAAAACTGACCCATCACCGCCGGTCGGGAATTTCACCCTGCCCCGAAGATAGACCGTATTTGTTTATACAAATTAATTATACTGAAAAAAAGTTATTCTGTGAAGGGATATGTTTACCTGTGTTTGTCTAAACGAATTTTATTGATAATAAAAAAGGCGGCAATTTGCCACCCTTTTTGTATTATCCAAGCGGATATTCCTTTCTTTCCCCTTTTGAAAATGTCATGATGGACTTATAACCCACTTCTTTTGCAAGAGCAATTGCCTGATCAAAATCCGCACCAACATGTTCAGGAAAGTGTGCATCTGATGAAAGTACAATCGGAATATTTTTCTCATAGCATCTCTGCAGGAGCCGCTTGTCCGGGTATAGTTCACCGACTGGCTTTCGCAGGCCGGCTGTGCTGATCTCTACACATGTCTTGGATTCTGCCAGTGCATTTGCTGCACGATCGTACTGCTCCAGTAAAAACTCTTCGTCCTGAGGCACATATTTAAAGATTTTAACTAGGTCTAAATGGCCTATAATATCGAATAGGTTTGATTCGGCCAATGTGACCACTTGATCAAAATACTTCCGATATACATCATACAGATCCCGTTTATCCCATTCTTTTCTGAACTCGGCAAGATCTATGCCGAAATCCCCAACCCAATGGATGGAACCAATCACATAATCAAATGAGTAGCTGTTAATAAATTTCGCCATTTCATCATGCTTACCCGGCGTGTAATCCATTTCAATTGACATTTTAACGTCAATATTATTACTCCATGCTTCTTGAAAAACACTCACATAGTCTTTCATATCATAATAGCGTCTCTCGTTTACCCATGGATTTTGCAGAATGTCTGCTGTCTGATAGAAATGATAGGCATGCTCTGAAATCCCAAAAGATTCAATCCCCTTTTGGGATGCAGCATCTGTAAATTTTTTTAAATAATCCAGGCTTAACGTGCCATTTTCAAGATGATTGTGATAGTCTGTAAGCATTTCTCTATCTCCCCCGGTTTTTTAACCATTATACTTTAAGGGAGTAAAGCACTTCAATCATTTCTTTCTATTTTTTGTGAATGATTAGAATTTGTCCAATTTTAATAACATCTGATTCTGCATTATTCAACTCTTTAATAGCTTCTGCAGTTGTTTTATGCACTTTCGCTATAGAAGATAAAGTATCTCCTTCTTTAACCGTGTATTTGCCAAGTTTTCCGGGTTTAATTAATAGCTTTTGACCTGTAAAAATTTGATCTGGATTAATATTATTTAAAGCAGCAATATCTCCCGTCTGCAAATTATAGTGAGCAGCAATGGTCCATAATGTTTCGCCGGTTTTAACTATATGGTAGGTTTCCCCGGAATCCTTTGTGATTTGCCCCGAATGAAAATTAGACGGACGTGCTGAAACTTCATGTGCGCTTTCATTTCTTACCGCTGCATTTACAGCTTGTCCAACTTCCCCCATTCCAAATGCCAAAGAGGGATCAACTGCATTTATTTTATCAGCTGTCCATCCCTGCGAATGTACTTCAAAATGAAGATGGACTCCCGAAGAGTCACCTGTGCTTCCCATCATTCCGATTTTTTGTCCGAGCGCAACTTTTTCACCCTCAGCAGATAATCGTTTATCCAGATGGGCATATACTGTCTCAGTTTGGTTGTTATGTTTAATAAATATCACATTACCGTATGTTTGAGAGTAATACGATCTTGACACAATTCCAGCGTCAGCAGCATAAACCGGAGATCCGGAACCTCCAGCAATATCAATGCCTTTATGCTGACCATTCCTTGTCCCATACGTGTCAGTAATTACCCCGTCTGCCGGCCACACCCAATGCTCTGTCAACTCAGAGATCTCTGGCTCAGCAGCTTTAGATTGCTTCCCTCCCAGAAATAGCAGACTCACACAAAGAGCCATTATCCCTGCGATAAAGAAACGCCTTATGTAATCCTTCATTCTTTTCCTCCTATGATGTCAGCTGAAATATCTGTACGAGTGTTTTCCCCGCACCCACTTTCACCCTATGACAGCTTGTACTCTTTTAGAACAATTAACAATAAAGCTCTTAAAAGCACAGTGATTAGTATTCATCCAGCAGCATGGTTTTTATGCATAAAATAGAGGAATTTTTCAAAGATAGAAAAGCCCTTGCCTTATAATTGATAGTTTTCGCATATTAATGCTGACCGCTTATTCCCTCCCAAGGCTGCTCAGTGAAGTGCGGGGGAAATGGCGTGGCCTCAAAGACGCTGCTGAGAGGTCTCTGCTGCCCCGCTTCAGGCAATATTATGAGTTCCTTGCATAACACTAGAAGAAATGCAACGCATTTTCGAATATATCGTACCCTCCAACAAATCCCCTGCGAAAATAAACAATGGAAAAGACGGCCACATTGGGCCGCCTTTTAATTTGGCAAATCTCGTTTATTAGCTGCTACCGGTACCTTCAATTCCTGAGTCAGATCAAACTTGCCAATTTTATCAACATCAGCATTTTCCAATTTGACTGTCTCAAAATCAAAGTCTTTTGCAGTAAGAAGAATTGCTTCGATGGCATGAAGTGTTGGTTCATTATCGATTATTTCTGATTCATTATTAAAACGAATTATGAGTTTGCCATCCTTAATTTCTTCAATTTCAAAATCAATATTATCCGGTATGGATGCCTGTAAATTATTTTCAGACCTATTTTTTTTCATGGCATTCAGAGCTTCTTTCACCGAATCGAGCTCTTCTTTAAACGGAACCAGAAATGGCGTTGATTCCGCACCATTGGGATATAAGAAATAATATATTAAGTTACCATTGCTGTTTTCCGGGATAAATTCCTCTCTATTTCCAAAATGGCTAAACTCTATGCCGGCTTTCCCTTCCGTTCTGAGGTTAATCTTTTTTATCTCCAAATTCTTCATAATATCGGACAAGACATTCTCTAATAGATATTCTGCAGCAGAAGACTTGCTATATGGATGATCAGCAGGCACATCAACTGTCAGCATCCTATTTCCCTGGTCATAGCTTAAATTTGCTTTTAATGGATAGTAATCATATAAACCCCATGCCTCTTCGGTAAGTTTGCTCATTGTGTCTTCAAACAAGTCAAATTTCGTCCTGTCCGGGTCATCATCTACCAGAACGCTGACAGGTACTATATTTTGAGCCTCCTTATCCGGAATTGCATAGGTCAGTACTTCCTTTCCAGCCAGGTCCTCTTCATAAACGGCAGTAGGGCTTGCTTCGGATGAAAATGACTTCATGCTTTTATCATCGCTTGATTCTTTTTCCGGATCACCGGCAAGCTCCGAATGATCCTCTTGCTGATCTTCTTCCTTTGCAAGAGGTGATGATTCTGTCTCTTCGTCTTTCGCTTCCGTTATCCTGTTATTTTCGGTTGTTATTTGTTTAGATGATTGCGTCTGTTCTGATTGAATTTCGACTTGTTTATCAGCAGATTCCTGCCAATTCATAAGGTTTGGGGCAAGAATGAATAGCAGGAGCAAGGCAGCGGCCCCTGCTGCAGCAGGCAGAATCCATGTTCTTTTCTTTTGTTTGCCCATCTTGATTTCTATAGTTTGATAAATTTCTCTCGGGTCCCGAGTATCTTTAATTTTAGGCATCTGGTTAAGCAATTCCTGAAGCTGCTCATCGCTCCACTTTGATTCCTTCATTATCCATTCCCTCCTTTACCCTAAGATGTTCCATATGATTTTTCAGCACCTTTAACGCCCTGTGCTGAGTTGTCTTCACCTTACTTTCAGTCCAGCCAAGTGATTCAGCTGTTTCTGTTATGGTGAGCTCATGTATATATCTCATTATAATGACAAGCCTCTGGTCAATGGTGCATAAATCCAGACAGCGATAGATCATCTGAATTTCTTCTCGTTGAACAGCAATTTCTTCAGGCAGGGGGAGCTCATCCTTTACCTGCTGAGTTGACCAGTCAAATTTCTCCATGATCTTTTGTTTCCAACCCTTTTGCTTGCGAAAGGAATCAATGGCAACATTCCGCGCAATTGAAAAGAGCCATGTTTTTTCACTGCTTTTCCCTTCAAATCTTTCATATGATTTTAATACTCTTATATAGACTTCCTGGACTAGATCCTCAGCCAGTTCCTTGTTTTTGACCATATAAAAAAGAAATTGAAAAACGTCCTGATGGTATTTTTTATAAAGTTCATCAAAAACGGAGTCCATGAATTCCCCTCCCCGTTCAATATAAATAGTCGTTCTCTCTCTAAAAAAAGTTACAGTTTAACTATATTATTATTTTGCAGAAAAGCGCAAGAGCCTGTTTGGGTGGAGGAAAACTCACCTGCCTTTAAATACGCCCTGCCAATGCTCTTTCATAATAGTTCAAAAAAAGGGGAAGGAAATACCTCGCATCTCCTTCCCCAGCCTATAATTTACTGTTTCCCGTGTATCAAGACTAATCGTCACATTTCCCTGCTTTTTCCGTCATTTCGAGGGATAAAGATTGAAAATGTCGTACCATGTCCTGTTTTGCTTTGAACAGTAATATGACCTTTATGAGCTTCAATAATATTTTTTGCAATCGCAAGTCCAAGGCCAGTTCCGGATCGGCCCCTTGTTCTTGCTTTGTCCGCTTTGTAAAAACGTTCAAATACAAACGGCAGGTCCTCTTCAGGAATCCCAGAGCCAGAATCTTTCACTTCGATATACAGTCCCCGTTCATCACTCCGTTCGATAACTATAACCTGTCCGTTAGGAGGGGTATGCCGGATGGCATTATCAATCAGATTAGTCATAACCTGTTCTATTCTGTCCGGATCAATTTGAATAGTTAAACGTTTGCTTTGCAAATCATGTTCAAGGATAATTTCCTTCTCTTTCGCGAGACCCTGGAATTTCCTCGTAATCCTTTGGAGAAAGGAATTTACATCAGTTTTTTCCATTGTCAGCTGGATATGACCAGCTTCCATTCTGGCAAGATCGAGCAATTCATTCACAAGCCGGCCCATTCTCAGTGATTCATCGTAAATAACACTCGCCATCTCTTTTTTCTCTTCATCTGTTCCGGCAATATCATCTACGATCGCTTCACTATACCCCTGCATCATGGAAATTGGCGTCCTTAATTCATGTGAAACATTTGCTATAAAATCGTTGCGGAGCTTATCAAGCTTACGCTCCTCCGTCATATCCCTAATAACCGCAACTGCTCCCCTAATATATTTATTATTATAAAGAGGACTGACTATTATCACCCATGAACGTCCCTGAATAGAGATTTCACCAATCTGTTCCTTCTCGGTATTAACAGCAAGCTGAAAGAGTTCCATTACTTTGGATGGGACTTCCTCCGTATTATTCTCGATGTCATCCAGCTCATAAAACCAGCTTTGCAAAAACCGCTCTGCCGGAGGATTGGTGATCAGGATTGTTCCATCCCGGTTGAAGGTGATTACCCCATCGGCCATTCCGCTTAAAATGCTTGCCAGCTGCTCTTTTTCCTGGCTTAAAGCATTCATATTAAATTTCAGCTGCCTGCCCATTTGGTTAAAAGCCATGGCTAATTCGCCAACCTCATCATTAGTCAGAATCGGAACTTTTGTATCAAATTTGCCTCTTGCTACCTCAAAGGCAGCTTCTTTCATTTTTCTTAGCGGAGCATTGATTCTTGTCGATAAGAAAAAAGCAAAGATGGTTGTTAAAATGATGGCAACTCCCGCTGCAAGCAAAATGAACTTTGTCGTTGAGCGCAATGTTTCATGCATTACCTCGATGGACTGATAAATAAAAACAGCTCCATTGCTGCCCTCTCCTTTAAGCGGAACTCCAATGATAAGAATTTTGCTGTCGTCATCTGCTGGTACGTCTGCATACTCTGGATTTACAGATGTTACTTTTTTTACTGTCTTATTTTCCGTAAGAACTTCTTTTAAATCAGCTTCCTCGGTGAGATAGGAAATGGGCAGCTTTAATGAATCTGTATGGTTTGGAGAATAGTAGTACTCTTCCTGTGAATTAATAATGACTACTTTTGTAACATCATCCACAAGCTCCCAGGAAATCTCCAAACCGACTTCACGATTATGTTCATTTAAAATTCTGGTTATTTTATGGGCAATATTCGATAATCCTTTTTCTGTTTCATTTATATGGTAATTTTCAAAAAACTCCAGCAGCATGACTGTTAAAATCAGCAGAACAAAAGAAACTAATAAAAGAATTGTTCCCCAGAGCTTGCCGGCAACACTCCTAAAGAGCATCATTCATTAACAACCTCGAACTTGTAGCCCACTCCCCAGACGGTCACAATCATTCTGGCTGCCTGCTCTGAAACTTTATTTAGTTTTTCACGCAAGCGCTTTACATGAGTATCAACAGTTCTCAAATCTCCAAAAAATTCATAATGCCAAACTTCTTTAAGGAGTTGCTCTCTGTCAAATACCTTATCCGGTGCCTTTGCAAGGAAATATAGAAGTTCATATTCCTTCGGCGTCAAACTGACTTCTTTTCCATCGGCCAATACTTTGTGAGCATCATTATCGATCGTTAAATGAGGAAATACAATAACATCTTTTGCGGTTGTTTCTGTCTGAAGGTAAGTAGTTTTCGAAGATCTGCGCAATAATGCCTTCACGCGCAGCACAACTTCCCTTGGGCTGAATGGCTTCACGATATAATCATCAGTGCCGACTTCAAAACCCTGCACGCGGTTAACTTCTTCCCCTTTAGCTGTAAGCATGATCACAGGGGTAGCTTTTTTCTCTCTCAGTTCTCTGCAGACTTCAATTCCGTCTTTCCCGGGCATCATTAAATCCAACAGAATTACATCGTAATCATTTGCCAATGCTTTTGACAAAGCCTGGTTTCCATTCTCGGCTTCATCAATAGAATAATTTTCACGCTCAAGGTACATTTTCAATAAACGGCGGATTCTTTCTTCATCATCCACTAGCAGTATTTTCACTCGGTTTTCCATGTTCAAGTCCCCCTAACGTTCAATAAAAATCTTTAATTAAAGCCTTCACTATTGTGAAGTGAAGGCTTGTATAATTAATATCAGAATGATTATCTTTGAATTTCGAGTATTGTCCGGCTTCAGCGCCTAACCCATCTAGGAGCAAGCATACTCAGTTATGCTCTTGGGAGCCCGGGACATATGCCGTTTCCACAGGACGCAGTGTTCTTAGGCTGCGGTTCCAATGTGCGCAAGGCAGCTTCCGCTTTTCCAATTATGATCCCGCGTAGGAGTGCAATCCGGCAATGACCAGGTTTACCGCAACCAGATTAAACATGATAATGATAAATCCGATTACAGCAAGCCATGCAGATTTTTCGCCATGCCAGCCCTTTGAAAGGCGAAGGTGCAGGTAGGCAGCATAAAATAGGAAGGTAATGAGCGCCCATACTTCCTTTGGATCCCATCCCCAAAAACGGGTCCAGGCGATCTGTGCCCATATCATGGCAAAAATCAAAGCTCCAAGTGTAAAGACAGGAAATCCGATTAGTACTGAACGGTATGCGATCTCGTCAACCAGATCAAGATTAATATTTTTGGCAAGAGGCTGAAGTGCAGCTCCAACCCTTTTGCGGAGAATCAATCTTAAAATAAGATATAGAATGACACCTGATGCGAGAGACCATATAACGGTATTTAATTTTTTTGCATTAATAATTGCAGGCATTTCCGCAAGCGGTTCAAATTTACCTTCTGTAATCAGCTGTCCCTCGTGAGGACCTGTTAAGGCAGGCATATGATATTCCAGGACATCCTCCTGGCCATTTTTATCAATCCAGTTAAATTCCGCCTTGTAGCCTGCTGCTGAGAAGCTTGTGCTTATAATAATAAATCCAAGTGTACAAACCAGGCCAAACATAACGGCTTCCAGCCAGAATCTCTGTTTGCTTTGCTTAGTTTGATCTACTGACTTTACTAAATAAATTAATCCGGCAGCGAAGCTTACAGCCAAAATAGCCTGCCCAACCGCAGCAGTTGTAACGTGAATATGAAGCCAATCACTCTGCAGTGCGGGGATCAGCGGTGAAACTTCCCGCGGAAACATACTTGCATAAGCAATCATCAGTACCGCAACGGGAAGCGTAAAAACTCCTAAAATAGGTGTATTATAAATTAAGTAAATCACTATAAAAGCACCAACAAGCGACATCCCAAAGAATGTTGTAAATTCGAAAAGGTTGCTTACAGGCGCATGTCCGGCTGCAATCCACCTGGTAATAAAGTAGCCGAGCTGCGCAGCAAACCCGATAATCGAGATCCATAACCCAATTGCCGCCCATCTGTTTGGCCCTTTTTTCGTTCTATTCTTATCCTTTATGGAGCCAGCAAAAAAAACAGTAGCAATTAAATAGAGGATAAATGCTGTGTATAATAAATTGCTGCTTAATGTAACCACTCAGATTCCTCCTTAGCCTTTCTTTTCACTTTGATTTTGAAGCTGGTCTTCCGGCATCTTAA
The DNA here is from genome assembly GCF_059758675.1 of Cytobacillus sp. GQ23. Taxonomy (NCBI): domain Bacteria; kingdom Bacillati; phylum Bacillota; class Bacilli; order Caryophanales; family Bacillaceae; genus Cytobacillus; species Cytobacillus sp. GQ23. The sequence continues at coordinate 54,768 of NZ_JCAXER010000016.1, read as the reverse complement.
TTCCTGTTCCATCCAATGCTGCTTCAATTTCCCTTTTAAGTCCATGCCAATTTTTGTTCGTGTGTCCTGCTACCCATACTTCTCCATTAACCCGGCGCAGCCAAATTCTCCGATGATTCCAATAAGACCCTTGTGCAACACCAATCATGAAAATAACGCCGCCCAAGGCGATAATCCATAATGTTAAATCTTTGCGGACGGTCAGAGCCGATACATTTTTAGTATCTATGCCTTTAAAGGCCATCTTGTATTCATTATCGCCAAAAGGTTCAATAGTTTGTCTGATCGCAACAAAACTTATTTCGCCATCCGGCTTATCCGGAGTAAACATTTTAAAAACAAAGGCAGGATTGTTTGGTATTCGGGACTTAGTAACCGGTTCTCCATTATCATCAAATTCAAAATCAGGAAAATAGCTGACAACTTCCGCTTTATAGCCTTTCTCCAAATCATAAACATCCTTAGGATCGTTCAGATCAATAGTTATATCCCCAAATTCTTCACCCGTTTTTTTATTTGTAAGGGCAAAGGACATCTTATTAAGCTCATTCAGTTTATAATCGACTTGATATAATGCGAAGTTTTCAAACTTAAGAGGGTTATTTACCTTGATCTCATAGTCCTTGACTTTCTCGAGATCTGCCTCTTCCCCGGCCACAGCATCTCCCTGTTTTTTATAAAGAGTCACATTAGACTGATAATTTTTTGCTACCATTCCTGCATTATCAATCGCTTCTTCAAATACTTCGTTATCTTTTTCTTTATCATACATCTCAAGAATGAAGCTATTATTTTTAAGGTAGTATTCACCATTGGTTTCAGGAATGACCTTTGTCTCGCCTTCCCGTATCCAAAGAATTTTGTCAACGTACATGCCCGGTACAAAACGCAGCATTCCGCCGATTAAAAATATGATAAGCCCTACATGATTAACGTATGGGCCCCATCTGGAAAAACGGCCCTTCTCGGCAAGGATGTTTCCATTTTCTTCTCTGATGATGTATTTCTTTGATTTTAATCTTTCTTTTGCAGCAGCAAATGCCTGATCAGTGTCTTCTGCATTTGAAACCCCAAAAACGCGCTGACGCTTAAGGTAGCTTTCATGGCGGCTAACCTTCTGCTTTTTTAAAGCTCTATACAAAGGGACAACCCTATCCAGACTGCAGATCACAAGTGAAATACCGATTGAGGCAATCAAAATCAAATACCACCAGGAGCTATAAAGGTTATGAAATCCTAAATCATAGTATAATTTACCTATCCATCCATATTGATCTTCGTAATATTCTTCAGCAGGCATGATCGGCGGAATATACATTTCCTGAGGCAGTATTGTCCCAAGCGCTGATGCAATCAGAGTAATAACGATCAGCCAGACTCCAACCTTTACAGATGAGAAGAAATTCCATACCTTATCAATTATTGTTTTATTATAAGTTTGCGAACGGCGTGCGCTTCCCTCATATCGCATATCCAGAAGTTTCTTATCTTTTTCCGCTTCTTCCAATACCTTGCCGCATGACTCACATAGTATTGTACCTATGGGGTTTACATGGCCGCATTCGCATTTTACTTCTTTCATATATAAAACTCCCCGTACCCTATGGTTTAATCTGTTCCATATAGTTCTTGATCATTTCTTCCGTCATTTCTCCTGTAATATACTTGACAACCTTTCCTTCTTTATCAATGAGGAAAGTGGCAGGAAGAGGATTAATCCCGTAAGCTGATTGAACCTGGGAATTCTTATCAATCACAATAGGAAATGATAAATCGTAACGCTCAGAAAATTTATTTACAGCTAAATCTGTTTCTCCCACATTAACAGCCAGTACCTGAACACCTTCATCTTTGAATTGTTTATACTGATTGTTCATATATGGCATCTCTTTTTCACAGGGTTTACACCATGTACCCCAGAAGTTAAGGAATACACCCTGGCCTTCATAATCTGATAATCTGTGTTTATTTCCATCCATATCTGTCAGAACAAAATCAGGTGCACTTTCTCCAACGGCAACCTTTTGTACTTTATCTTTCGTAAAATTTGCGTATAGCGTATATGCCACGGCAGCACCAAGGACAAGCAATATGACTGTTCTCATTACCAGACGCTGCTTTTTCATAAAAAACTCCTCCTAAGGCATCTTATTCAGGCTAAAAGACCTTACCTTCAACAAGATAATATGTAACATATGGAATAAAATCCTGCCTCATAGCTGTTTACTATTATAGCATTTTTCAACATACCTATATTGTTTACAACATAGCGTAACTGTGACACTTCTATGAATTTTTCTTAAAGCTGACTAGTTCTTTTTCATCGCAAGTGTCCGGAGCTGCTTAACTTCATGGGCTGTAAGTTCTCTGGCATCCCCCGCTGATAAACCCTGCAGAGTAAGGAATCCGTATCTCTCCCTCTTCAGTTTCAGAACAGGATGGCCAATGGCTTCAAACATCCTTCTTACCTGGCGGTTGCGTCCTTCATGAATGCTGATCTCCACAATAGCTGTCTGTTTTTTCTTATCCATTGATAACAGCTTGGTTTTGGCAGGTGCTGTTTTTCCATCTTCAAGCATAATACCTCTTTGAAGGCTTTTCATTTTTTCTTTTGACGGGATGCCTTTCAACTTGGCAACATAGACTTTTTCGATTTCATTGCTGGGGTGCATTAGAAAATTTGCAAACTCTCCGTCATTAGTAAGAATGAGAATACCTGATGTATCGTAATCCAGTCTGCCAACAGGGTATATTCTTTGTTTGATTCCCTCAAAGAAATCTGTGACGACTTTTCTGCCCTTGTCATCGGAAACAGCTGAAATTACGCCTCTTGGTTTATAAAGAAGAAAATAAACAGGCTCTTCTCTTTCCAGCGGTATTCCATCCACTTCAATACGATCGGAAGGAGAGACCTTTACACCCAGTTCCTTTACTGTTTTTCCGTTAACTTTAACACGGCCTTCAGCCATTAGCTCTTCAGCTTTTCTACGCGAAGCTACCCCCGCATGGGCAATAACTTTCTGCAATCTTTCCATTTATGTCACCTCAAAGTTTTAATAACATGACTTCATACTTTTTCACTCCTAATGAATTATGACATAATTCGTCAAGTTTTCAAAGCAAACCATTGTTAAAACAGCTTAGACCGGAAATAAACTGTAATTACTGAAAGTTGGAATTTGAAAGTAAAATAAAAAAGACACCTCTGCTCAGGCATCTTTTCACTGGATATATCTGGTTACATACTGCCAAAAACAAGTGTTACAATTATAATGGATGCTATGATGCCTGCCAAATCGGCCAGCAGCCCGACTTTAAGAGCATCTCCCATTTTTTTGATTCCTACTGCACCAAAATAGACCGTCAGCACATAAAATGTTGTATCTGTACTGCCCTGCAGCACTGAGGCCAGCCTGCCTATGAAGGAGTCGGGACCATGGACAGCAATTAAATCACTGGTCATTCCCAGTGCTGCAGTCCCGGAAATCGGACGAATGATAGCCAGGGGTACAATATCAGGAGGAACTCCAATTGCTTCCAATCCCGGTCTGATCAGATTCATAAAATACTCCAGGGCACCGGAAGCCCTGAAGACCGATATGGCTACAAGCATCCCGACAAGAAAAGGAATAATGGATACCGCAATTTTTATACCTTCTTTTCCGCCTTCGGTGAAGCTTTCATAGGTAGGAACTTTTTTAAATGTTCCATATATTAATATAAAGCCTATTAAAATAGGAATTAACCAAAGGGATACAGCTGACACAATCTCCATCCTAACCTCATCCTTTTCGCGTTCTTCGGTAATAGAAATAACGGTCAATCATTATTGCGGCCAATGTAGAGCAGAATGTAGCCACTAAAGTAGGACCAACGATATCGGTGGGCGAGGCAGAATTATAATTCATCCGTATGGCAATCACGGTTGTAGGAATTAATGTCAGACTTGAAGTGTTGATGGCCAAAAAGGTTATCATAGAACGGCTCGCTTCATTTTTTCCCCCATTTAGCCTTTTCAGCTCTTCCATAGCTTTTATGCCGAGAGGGGTAGCTGCGTTCCCCAGACCAAACATATTGGCCATCATATTCGATAGCATATATCCCATTGCCGGATGATCACCAGGCACTTCCGGAAAAAGCTTTTTCACTATTGGCCTGAATAAGGAAGCAAGCTTATTCAGCAGTCCGGCGTCCTCAGCAATTTTCATCATTCCAAGCCAAAAAACAAGAATGCTAATAAGACCGATGCATAACGTGACCGCTTCTTTTGCGCCATTGAAAATAGCTTCATTTACTTCGTTTATAGTGCCGTTTATCATAGCAAAAACTAACCCTATAGCGGTAAGCATCACCCAAATGATATTAACCATTTGTCTTCACTCCTGCAATTGAGGTAAAAAGCCCCTTAAAGTAGTCTAATAGTGACTTATCTTCTTTTACCTCATCATGCTTATAGTAGATTGGGAGCTTTTTTATTGGCTGATCTTCAAAATATACAGTTGCCTGACCGACCACTTCCGGTATTGTCCTTCCGTCTTCCCATTCTGTTTCAGGCTTTAGCAGTTTGATATCAATGTTAAAGTGGTTCTTCTCTTCTTTAGTTACGGGATATTTGTATGAATGCTTTATATAAACCCTGTCTTTATAAAATTCATCATCAATATCGGACATAATTCCCTCAGGCATGACTTCCACAATATCATAGGTTCTAAAAGCAGTTTCATACATATTAATATGGTCATGCCAGTCATCCGGCCCGTTTAACGTTACGGCAATCAGATTTAGGCCGCCTTTCGATGCTGTTGTAACAAGAGTTCTCTTCGCCCTTTTGGTATATCCTGTCTTTCCCCCTGTGCAATACTCATATAATTCTGTCAGAAGCCTATTTTTGTTTTTCCAGACCCTGTCCCAGCTTTCGTTCGGATTTGGCGCCCTGTGCACCTTTGTTCCAGCAATCTTTTGGTACGTCTCATTATTCATAGCATACCTGGTCAGCAGCGCCATATCATATGCAGTAGAATAATGGTCTTCATGATCATCCAGACCATGGGGATTTGCAAAATGGGTGTTCTTCATGCCGATTTCTTCAGCTTTCTTATTCATTAAAAATTCAAATCCTTCAAGGCTTCCGCCGACATGCTCTGCGATTGCGACTGCAGAGTCATTGCCTGAGCGGAGCATAAGCCCGTAAACCAGATCTTCAAGTTTAATTTTTTCTCCTGCCTGTAGATATATCGATGACCCTTCTGCTCTGACAGCACGATCACTTACTTTAACCATATCTTCCATTTTTCCTGATTCTATGGCCAGAATTGCCGTCATAATTTTTGTAATGCTCGCTATTCTCCTCACTTCATTTGCTTCTTTCTGGTAAAGGATACGCCCAGAATCCTGTTCCATTAATATTGCGCTCCGGGCGCTTACTGAAACTGAAGCTTCTGTTTTCTGAGGAAGATTCATCATCATCAACGCGGCGGCCAAAGCTATGGCCATTAGCCTGCTAAACATTTTCATTGCACAAAACCCCGTCTCCTTTATGGATGTCAGAATGAGCGAAATACATGATCTCCCCATTAGAGAGGAGCCGCATGTTTTTCATTTATTTGTACAAGTTTATGCAGGACAAGTAGTGATATGACAATATGTTTGACTTGATTGCGGTTCTGAAATGGCTAGTGCATTAAAAATGAGGGGAATACTCTTTGTATCCCCCTCTTACTTATTTTCGGCTTCAATTTAGAATGGCTTCCATTTTAATTCGGATGCTTTTAAATACCTGTCTTCTACATTCTTCCAGTTGATAATATTCCACCAATTTTTAATATAATCACCGCGGTTATTTTTATATTGCAGATAATAAGCATGCTCCCAAACATCCAAAACAAGCAAGGGGATTGTATCCCACTGAGTTAAAAGCATATGTCTTTCCGATTGAAGGATTTCGAGCCTGCGCGCCCTCGGCGACCAAACCAGGATTGCCCATCCCACTCCTTCTACCTGCTTGGCTGCCTCAGTAAAGTGGTTTTTGAATTTCTCAAAGCTCCCAAAATATTTGTTCATTTCCTTCAGCAGAGCGCCCGCAGGTCTTCCACCACCTTTAGGGCTCATATTATTCCAGAAAATTGTATGCAAGTAATGGCCAGAGCCATGAAAGGCCAGCTCGCGTGACCAGTGTTTCACGAGGCTGTAATCATTATTATTCCTGGCATTTTGCAGCATTACCTCTGCTTTGTTCAAGCCATCTACATATGATTGATGATGCTTATCATGATGCAGCCTCATAATTTCCCCAGAGATATGCGGTTCAAGAGCGCTATAATCATAAGGGAGCGGAGGTAAACTATGCTTTCCCGCAGAAATGTACGGTTCATTCATATAGATATTTCCAAGCTGTTGTCTATTGGAAAAATAATTCTCCATATCGGAATGGAGAGAGTCCACTTGTTCCTGCAGCTTTTCCAAAGCTTCAATATCCAAGGGGTCTTTTATTCCATCCATAATTTCAGTAAAATGATCCAGCCTCTGCCACAGTTCGTTATTTTGATCAACCTCCTCCGAGTCTAAAAAATCTCTTAGCTCTTTGTTCCATTTTGTTACGTCCTTAATATACTCTTCCATTTTACTCATAACCCTCACTCGCTTCCTTTATTAGCTCACTTTCTATTTGTATGAGTAAAAGTTTGTACGTTTTCCAGGGAAAAAGGTAATCTGCATAAAACGTGCCAACAAAAAAAGAACAGCTTTGTGCTGTTCTTCAAATTCCAGTCTTATTTTGATTGAATCATTTTTGTCCGGTAATCGGTTTCGTAATATTCAAGTTCCTCACGAATCCTTTGGAACTCTGCTTCGAGCTGCCTGAACATTGTTTTCAAGCTGTCCGGAACTTCTTCATGAAACTGGATCGAGTTTTTACCTGTATATGCTGAACGACTATTCTCAAACCAGGCATCATTTTTCGGAGAGAAAAACTCTTCAATGCATTGATGGTAAATTCGGTATAGCGTCTTTTCTGCCGCTCCTTTTTGGAAAGGGTCGCTTTTTAATATGATTGTGCTGGCATCAAGTCCTTCTTCACAATATACGAGCAGTTTTCTTACATGTGAAAGGATGCTTTTATAATAATTCGCATTCCCTTCCTTTTCTTCTTCAAGATCTTTAATTGTTGTATTATTTAAGAAATCTTCAAATACGGCAACGCTATTACCGAGGAAATTTTTCACATCTTCCATTTGTGATTTAACGATAGAATTCCCCATCCATTACACCCCCATAATTATACAATGGCTATTGTTGCGGTTGAACAATAAAATCTAAAGGTGATTGCAGGTCGTAGGATTTATTATTTCCCAGCGCTTCAAAAATGGATGGAAGCTTGGAAAAGTCCAGATCCTGAAAATAGGATGCAAAATCAGCCTTTGAATTTAGATAAATTCGTTTGCGATGTCTAAAACCCGGGTTCTTCAATAAACATGATAGAGCAACAAGATCCTTGAACTGGACTTCTCTGGAACCAGCCTGAAAAACTGGATCCTTTTCATAAGGTGTGAACTCATTCATGGATTCATCAAAGAATCTAACGTATAAAACATGAAACGTTTTCTCCTGCCCATCTTCTTCGAACACAACCTCACTTCTATTAAAAAAATCTTCCGAGGTGTTCGGCTTTTCTTTTTCAAGCTCATATCCCCTGCATTGTTTAATCAGCAAGCAAAACCCTCCTGTTTCCCGATGGTTTTAAGATAATATGTATTAAAAGGAAAGGGAAAAATTTAAATCTATTTTACCACACTTCCTATCTAATGTGTCAGAAAAGTCAAGAATCGAGCTCCTGGAACTTTTCAAAGAATAAATCCGCCTCTTCCTGGAATGAATCCTCTTCTTCACTAATCTTATCCGGGAGGGGCGGCAGCTCATCAATACTTTTAAGACCAAAATAATCAAGAAATTCTTTAGTCGTTCCATAAAGATAGGCACGCCCTGTTCCATCTGCCCGTCCAACCTCTTTAATCAGGGCTTTTGCGGACAATGTATGAAGAGGTCTCTCTGTCTTGACTCCCCTAATTTCCTCAATTTCTGTCCTTGTAATGGGCTGTCTGTAAGCGATAATAGCCAGTGTCTCAAGTGCTGCCTGAGAAAGGGAGGCGGAAGAAGGAGATTCCACCAGCTTTTTCAGGTACGGAGAAAACTCTTTTTTCGTAACCAGCTGAAACGTCCCCGCCAATTCAACAGCCATAATTCCGCGGCTGCTATTATTGTAATCTTCCATAAGACTGTCCATGATCTCACGGGCCTGATTTTCATCCACCTCGAGAACATGGGCAATTTGCTTAAGGGATAAGCCTTCATCACCCGCTGCAAACAGGAGGCTTTCAGCTATCCCCTTCCAATTAATGATTTCCAAACTATTTTCCTCCTTCCATGGAAGCTACATAAATATCCGAGAAATTTTTGTCCTGCTCGACCTGAATTTCTTTTCGCTTAATTAACTCCAGTACCGCCAGGAAAGTTACTACTATATGCTCTCTGTCGGCTATCGGAAAAAGTTCGGTGAATCTTTTCCTGCCTTTTATACCCCTTAATTGTTCTACAATTTCAGACATCCGCTTTTCGATGGGAATCTCCTGGCGGGCAACTTTTGCAGACAGGGGCCTTTGCAGTTTCTTTCTTCTTAATAACTTTTGCAAAGCGCCAAGCATATCATAAAGGCTTACATTCAAATCAGCTTTTTCCTGCTGTGATTCATTTACATATTCAGAAAGGTCTGCAGGCGGCTTTGTATACATTAAGCTTCTATCCTGTTCCCGTTCCTTTAGCTCTTCTGCAGCTTCCTTATATTTACGGTATTCAATCAGCCGTTCTACAAGTTCATCCCTGGGGTCTTCTTCCATTTCCATTCCAAATTCATCTTCAAGCTCTTCCTCCTCATGCTTTGGCAGCAGCATTTTGCTTTTAATAGCCAGAAGCGTAGCGGCCATTACAAGATATTCACTTGCTACGTCAAGCTGAAGCTCCTTCATCGTATGTATATAAATGAGGTATTGCTCGGTGATTTCTGAAACAGGAATGTCATAGATATCAATTTCCAGTCTGTTAATAAGATGAAGCAGAAGATCCAGCGGCCCCTCGAAAGCATCTATTTTAACGTTATAATGATCATATTGCATAAAATACCCACCAAATTTTCCTAAAATAAATTCCCTTACATGCCAAAAGGCTATATCTAGTATAGATTATTCATGGTTGTTATCCAATAGAAAAATAACCCTGATGTCCGCAATGTTCCTGCTCCAAACCAGAATTTTTGTGATGTGCCCAATCAATCAGGCAATTGCCTACATAGGATGTATGGAAATAAAGATACAGGAGGTTTTTTATATGTCTAAGACTGGATTTGGAGATTGCGGAACCGGGTTTGCTTTAATTGTCGTTTTGTTCATTCTTTTAATTATAGTCGGAGCTTCCTGGTGCTTCTAAATCGCTGTGAATATTACAGCAAATTCCTCACATTGACCAATCGGCAAGGCTGCCCTATTAGAAACCCAAAAGAGCCGATTTATAGTTATTCAGTTTTATTAGCTGTAAAAGCCCGGTCAAAAGCCGGGCTTTTATTTTTCTTCTGATAATTGATTGTGCTGTGTTAATATAAAGTTAGAATTGTCAAGGAGTGAAAGTATGTACCCCGATAAGTATATCGAGTTCCTGGTCCATTTTCATGGTGACCGTGATTATTTTGAATGTCACGAAATACTGGAAGAGTATTGGAAGAGAATAGATCCAAACAATAAAAAGTCTGCATGGGTCGGCTTAATTCTTATGGCCGTTTCTTTTTATCATCATCGCAGAGAGAATATGAATGGTGCAGAACGGACTCTCCGCAAAGGAATCAGCATTCTGGAGGACCGGGCAGGAGAAATAAAGGCATTGGGCCTGGATACAGATCAATTGATTGAAGCGCTTAAAGACAGGCTCGTGCTGATTCAAAAAGGCGGAAAATACTTCAGCATTAACTTGCCAATCATTGATCCCTTACTAAAGGAAAAATGCATCGAGGTATGCGCTGCCAAGGGACTTTTCTGGTGTTCCGACAGCTATGCTCCAGATGAAGATATTGTACACCGCCATAAAAGAAGAGATAGGACAATAGTTATTAATGAAAGACAAGATGCCCTGAATCACAAAAAAAGGCAGGAATAATGATTATTCGCTGCCTTTTTCCTTGTAGCAAGTATATTCCTGAAATCCCGATCGCATTCAAGCGGACCATAGGCCAGCCCTAGTTCTACGCTTACTGTTTATTAACATCACATTTGCATAGAAAAGCTTCGGTTTCATCAGTTGCAGTTAAAGTTTTTCCAGGATATAGTTCATCCAATGCTTTTATCATTGCTTTGCCAATGCCTTGATGCCGGTGTGACGGATTAACAGAGATATGCTGAATCTCCATCGTCTGATCACTGGATATAACACCGACCAGCCCAATTATATCTTCGCCATCCTTCCACAAAAACAGCTGCCGATTTTCTTCCGATTCATATTGTTTCATCGTCTGCTGCAGCCTTTTCAAATCTTTCTCATTAGGCATGAAAGATAAAAGACCCATTGCAATTTTTTCAAATGATTTTTTATATCGAATTAGCATATTAATCCCTCATTATTTGAATAAAAACATCATAAACTATTTTTCCCATAATTTAAACTTTGTAAACTTTTCATAACAGTATATGTATTCATGCTGAATGTTGCTATTTTCGAATAAAACAGTCAGATTCAATGCTTAATGCGTTCATCGCAGCAAAGCTTTAAACTATAAAGAACCAGTAAACCAATCCCCATCCAATACTTAAAACAAGCAATATAATAAAAAGAAGCCAATTGCTTTTTTTCATATCTCTTTACTGCCCCCATTTATGTATAAATCCTATGACTTACAAACTATCATTCATTTTACACTATTCTTTATCACAATTCCATTCTGCTTGCTGAAATAGGCATTTTGAGCTAAGGTTTCTGTTAAAGGGGAAATGAAACTTTTTCTCAGAAATAATCGTCTATTTACAGGAAGCCATTAAGTGAGCAGCAAATTGGCATACATGGCTTCCCAATTATTGCTCCGGGAGGTAACCGCATGAAATGGAATAAAATTCTACTTTTAATGTTGCTATTATTTATTTTGCCGATGCAGGCATTTGCTGATATGGCGGAAGGTGATGTAATTGTCACTTTAGGAGAGAACCTATCAGAAGAACAAAAAAATATGCTTCTAGCAGAAATGAAAGCTCCAAAAGATGCGACAATCATTACTGTTTCAAATGAGGAAGAACATCAATATCTTGGAAATTATATCTCTAAAGCTCTAATAGGGACGAGAGCAATATCTTCTTCAGCAGTCACAGTAGCCAAACAAGGCTCCGGCCTTGAAGTCGAGACTAAGAATATTAACTGGGTCACTGACGAAATGTATATTAATGCTTTGATTACTGCAGGTGTAAAAGATGCAAAAATTTATATTACAGCACCTGCAAATGTTTCTGGAACAGCTGCTTTAACAGGCATTATTAAGGCATATGAAATTTCAGCCGAAAAAACAATCCCTGAAGATGTAAAACAGGCTGCCAATGAAGAAATGGTTGAAACAGCCAAGCTCGGCGAGTCGGTTGGAAACGAGAATGCGGCTGCATTAATTGCCAAAATTAAAGAGGAAATTGCCAAAAATTCGCCTGAAACCGATGCCGAACTCAGAACCATTATCGAAAATGCAGCGAAGGATCTCGGCATCACTCTTACCGAACAGGAGACTTTAAGCTTAATAGATTTATTCAACAAGCTTAAAGAGCTTGATATTGATTGGAATCAGGTCGGCGAGCAGCTTAACCAGGCAAAAGACAAAATATCCAAGTACCTCGAAAGTGAGGAAGGCCAGGGGTTTTTAGAAAGCTTAAAGCGTTTTTTTGTAAGTGTAATTGACGCTGTAAAAGCCTTCTTTTCTTAAAAAATGGCTCTTTTCTTAAAGATTTTTGTTTTGGTTTATGAATTCTTACCGTTGATTTAACTATGTTTGTGGATAAGCAACAAACTTTACTAAATAAAAAACTAAGCTGCCCCGGCGGGCAGCTTAGTTTTTTATTTTTTCATTTATCGGCAGATCTAATCTTAAAATGTCCTCGTATGTTTCTCTTTTAACAACCAGCTTAGCCTCTCCATTTTCAATAAACACTACAGGCGGCCTTGGAATACGGTTATAGTTGTTTGCCATTGAATAACCGTATGCGCCGGTACAGAAAACAGCCAAGAGGTCTTGATCCCCCGCCTTAGGAAGCGGCAAATCCCAAATGAGCATATCACCTGATTCACAGCATTTTCCGGCAATTGATACTGTCTCTTCCGGCTTTTCCAATACCCGGTTTGCAAGTACCGCTTCATACTTAGCCTGATAAAGGGCCGGCCTGATATTATCACTCATGCCGCCATCCACAGCAAGATAATTTCTTACATTTGGAACCTCTTTGCGTGACCCTGTCTGATATAAAGTAGTTCCGGCATCTCCTACAAGCGAACGTCCCGGCTCAATCCAAATTTCCGGCATCTTCATGGAAAAATGTTTAGCCTGTTTTTTAACTTCACCGATAATTTCCTCAACATATTGAGATGCATGAATCGGATCATCATCTTCTGTATAGCGGATTCCAAAACCTCCGCCTAAGTTAAGCACTGCAGGTTCATATGCATGTTTCTCTTTCCATTCTGCCATCTTCTCAAAGATTTTCTTGGCTGCCAAAATGAAGCCAGTTGTATCAAAAATCTGAGACCCGATATGACAGTGCAGTCCTAGCGTTTCGATCCAGCTTGAGTTCAGAGCTATTTGCAAAGCCTTCTCAGCCTGGCCATTCTGCAGGTCAAATCCAAACTTTGAATCTTCCTGTCCGGTTAAGATATAATCATGGGTATGTGCTTCAATTCCAGGGGTGACTCTCAGCAAGATTTTCGTTTTGACTGAAAGAGATTCACAAATCTCCTCTAATAAATCCAGCTCATAAAAGTTATCGACAACAATACAGCCAACATGATTCTTAAGAGCCATTTCCAATTCTTCTCTGCTTTTATTGTTCCCGTGAAAATGAATTCTTTCAGACGGAAAATCAGCAGCCAATGCTGTGTATAACTCACCGCCTGAAACCACATCCAATGAAAGACCTTCTTCATCTACAAGCTGAACCATTGCCACTGTAGAAAAAGCTTTGCTTGCATATGCCACTTGTGCTTTTATTCCAAGATTATCGAAAGTCTGCTTAAAGCCTCTTGCTCTCTCTCTTATTAATGCCACATCATATACATATAATGGTGTTCCAAATTGACTGGCGAGTTCGACTGTATCCATACCGCCAATTTCAAGATGACCTTTCCCATTTACCTTCATGGTGCCGTGAAAAAACATGGTTCCCCCTCTTCCTTTTCCTCAGGATAACTTCTGCCAGGTCGTGTATTTACCCCCGAGACTGATCAATTTATGATAGAAATAGACAGCACCGCAAGAGACTGTCTATTCTGTTTCCTTTAATCCTTTATTTAATTAAAAAAACTGTACCATATTTCGTGTATCTTAGCAATCGGCATTACGCGTATTTATTATTTTACAGGCTGCTTGTAACGATTTCTAGTCTGGACAATGCCTGGCCGTATTTTAGAGCCTGGCATCGAGCGGCGAATTAAGATCTGGGATAAAGCAACCGGACTAAACGGAATAAACGGCCAAAGGTATGGTGTATTCAAAGATTTAATGCTTGCGAGAAGTAGAATGATTAATGTAAGCCCCACGACTAGACCAGGGGTATGGAAAATCGCAACTGACACAAGCAAACACAATCGTAAAATTTTATTGGCAATGCTCAGTTCATAACTAGGGGTCGTATAGGTTCCAATGGCCGCAAGTGATACATATAAAATGACTTCAGGAACAAAGAGCCCGACATCAATGGCAATTTGACCTATAAGCACAGCGGCTATTAAGCCCATAGCAGTCGAAAGCGGTGTCGGCGTATGAATGGCCGCAATTCTAAGAAATTCAATTCCCACATCTGCAAGAAACAGCTGGACTATAACAGGAACATTGGTCTCTTCATTTGGCCCGACAAATGCGATTCTTTCAGGAAGAAGGGAAGGCTCCAATACAAATAAAAACCATAGCGGCAACAGTACGATTGAAGCCAAAAGACCTAAAAATCGAATCCAGCGGACAAATGTGCCGACTGCAGGCGATTGCCTGTACTCTTCTGCATGCTGTAAATGATGAAAATATGTTGTAGGCGTAATAATGACACTTGGTGAAGTATCAACAAATATAATGACATGCCCTTCAAGCAAATGGGCTGCTGCGACATCTGCTCTTTCCGTATACCGAACCAGCGGGAAGGGATTATATCCCTGTTTTAAAAGAAATTCCTCGACTGTTTTATCAGCCATCGTAATGCCGTCAATCTCAATTGCTTTAATTTCTTTCCTGATTAAATCAACTAAATCCTCATTAGCCACATCTTTAATGAAACCAATGGCTACATCCGTTTTGGACCTTTCGCCAACACGCATAATTTCAAACCGCAGCCGTTCATCTCTAATCCTTCTGCGGGTCAAGGCTGTGTTTACTATAATATTCTCAACATAGCCATCCCTTGAGCCGCGGACAACTTTTTCAGTATCCGGTTCCATTGGGGTTCTTCCGGGATAGCTTCTGACATCGATGACAAGCCCTTCTCTCTCACCCTCACCCACAATGACAATCAGGCCTGATAGAACCTGATCAACCAGTTCATCCATTGTTTTAATGTGCTCAATGGATTGATGCCTAAGCCTGTTCTCGATGATTTTAAATAGGTTAGAGGAAAGTTTTTCACTGTCATTGATCCCAACCAGACCCTCAATGATAGCAATTATATAACTCGTATCCGTCAGTCCATTAATATAATAGAAATGAACATCCTTCCTTAAGATCGTTAGCTTTCTGACACCCAGATCGAAGCTTTCTCCCAGGCCAACTCTATTTTTCATATATTTCTCAATTTCATGCACAGATTCAAATATAGGTGTCTTATCATCCTTCGTCTTGTTTCGTGTCATAATAGCCGCTCCTTTCCAATATAAGCTCTACTGCCTTTTTAGTAATTGGCGAACCTAATTCATAATGATCTTTTTTAGACATCTTTCCAATATCGCCAATTCCTACGATTATTGGCACATCCAGCTGATCAAGACAATAGACAGTATCTCCATTAATTCTGCCCATTTCCATTTCGGGAACTCCGTACTTATCAACTCCGTATGGAGTCAGTTCCCCGTTATTATCAATACATACATCTACTTTTGTCCACTCGGCCTGACGTGTTTTTGAGGCAACTGCTATAACTCCCAGAACATTAATATCTTTATGGCACGCAACATATTTCAGGGCATTCTCTCCGGCTCCTTCTCCGATAAACCCGCTGTCATCAAACATGACCAATACGGGATCATGGGAGACTTTTTTTATCAGCTTGACGATTTGCTGACCGTTTAGGACTGAAGGGTTTCCATGCGATAAAGATAGGCATCTGCCTCCAATTTCCTTCGCAACATGCTCCACAGTCTTTCTTGCAAAATCGTCTCCATCAGTTATTAGAATGACGTGCCTCCGATCATCCATAGCAGTTTTTCCTTTCCGAATTCTCATTTTTCTTAAATATGCCCAGCCGGCGGCTTATTTATTTACAAAATAAATCCATTGAAACAGTGATCCAAACACCTTGCCAAATACAAATGCCATCAATAATATGACGATTTTCCCATCTACTCCGATTCTTTTCGCAAGAATCGGAAAAACATTCAACACCTCAGTTAAAGCAGCAGCGAGCATGCCCACAAAGATGCCCGAAGCCAGCCCAATGGGCACTAATAACAGAGGTGTCAGGTGGAATTCCGGATTCCATAAAGTTGCAAGTGCACCAGCCAAAGCCCCCATCACAACTGCAGCTTCATAAAAATGGATCATCTTCATCGTTTTGCTCAGCTGAGTAAGCCTTGGGATGATGCCCAAAACAGCCAGAAATGCCACAAAACCTGAACCAACAGCGAGCCCCCCTGCAAAGCCTATGATCATTACCAGTACAACATTAATGGTCATCAAGATATTTCATACTCTCCTTGTTCTCTTTCAATGCAACATAATTATCAAGATCAAGCTGGTAATTAAACATTTCTACTTCCAACGGGCTGGGCTCCTCGTTCAGCCGCTTCTTAAAAACATGATTAAAGAATATGATCATGCCAATCCCCAGGCCAATCGAATAGGGAATTTGAAAGATAAGAGGCCTGCTGTCCACTTCCCCGGTCAGGAGAGTGTAAATTCTAAGCTGGACAGCCTGCATGCTTACGTCTTCATGAAAATTCATAATAGCCAGTGCAGCACCTATAAACAAAAGCAGCCAAACAAGCAGAAAGAGAGGAATTGATACTTTACGCTTCTTGGTAACCACCTCGACTATCGATTGAGCCGGTCCAATCGACTGTACTTCAATGTTTGAAAAGAATCTGGTTATAGTCCTAATGACCTTCATCACGTCAATTACGACAATATTCCGGTCCTTCTCGCTTACTTGATATAGCGGAAGTCCACAAAGCTTTTCGTAAATGCCATCATCGGCAATGACCTGTGCAATATCTTTCAGCAGTATTCTCTGATTTGGCCGTATCTGCAGACGATGCCGCAAGCGAATGTAAACTGTTTTTTCCAATGTTCTCACTTCCCACAAAGAGATATCCTCTTCGAAAATGGTTCGCCTATTTAGTGCGTTTCGCTTTTGTGTCTATATTTAGTATGAGTTACATATATTAGCTTCATGAACTCCAATAATTGGCTGGTTTTAAAAAATGAAAGACCGGATGGATTTAAATATCCATCCGGTCTTTCATTTGCTGAAGGATCTTTTTTTCAAGCCGCGATACCTGCACCTGGGAAATGCCAAGCCTTGACGCCACTTCGGATTGAGTCTGATCTTTATAGTAGCGCAAGTAAACAATCAGTCTTTCCCGCTCATCCAATTCACGTATCGCTTCTTTTAATGCTATTTTATCAAACCATTTTCCTTCATTTCCATCATCAATCTGATCGAGCAGTGTAATGGGATCTCCGTCGTTTTCATACACTGTTTCATGTATAGAAGATGGGATCCGGCTTGCTTCCTGGGCAAGAATAATATCTTCCGGAGAAATTTCCAGAAACTCGGAGAGTTCTGTAACAGTCGGGATGCGGCCAAGCGTTTTTGATAACTCGTCTTTGGCTTTCCTGATTTTATTGCCCATCTCTTTTAAGGAGCGGCTTACTTTTACCGTTCCATCATCCCGAATGAACCTTTGAATCTCTCCGATAATCATTGGAACCGCATAGGTCGAAAATTTTACATCATAACTGAGATCAAACTTATCAACCGACTTCAATAAGCCGATACAGCCAATCTGAAAGAGATCATCGGGTTCATATCCTCTATTCAAAAACCTCTGGACGACAGACCAGACAAGACGCATATTTTTTTGAACAATTTTGTCCCTGGCACCCTGATCTCCGCTTTGGCTTTGCTTAATTAGCTCCTTGACTTCATTGTCCTTTAAATAGGTTTGGCCCTTCTCTGCTTTAACCTCCACATCCATAGCAAGACTCCCTTAATTGCATAGCATTTTACTATTTGATAAATGCTTCCTTAATCGGATCTCTGTGCCTATACCCGGCTGCGATTGGATTTCGATTTCGTCCATGAAATTTTCCATGATGGTAAAGCCCATGCCTGATCTTTCCAATTCAGGCTTTGTTGTAAATAATGGCTGCCTTGCCTCCTCCACATCCATAATACCGAGGCCTTTATCCTTAATGGTCATATCAATAAATCCATCTTCAATCAGGACAGAAATATAGACCACTCCATTAGGATCATTTTCATACCCGTGAATAATGGAGTTGGTTACAGCTTCAGAAACGACCGTTTTAATTTCTGTCAGTTCGTCCATTGTCGGATCCAGCTGGGCAATAAAGGCTGCAACTGTGACACGGGCGAATGATTCATTTTGGCTGAGCGCACTGAATTCAAGATTCATCACATTTTTCATAGTTCAGGCAACCCCCAATCTTTGCAAGGCGTTTTCTTCTGTCGGTTCTAAACGGATTATTTTAAATAACCCCGACATATCAAATAATCGCTGCACTGCTGGAGAAATTGCACAAACAACCATTTCGCCATGCTTTTGTTTGATTTGTTTGTAGCGGCCCAAAATCACTCCCAGCCCTGAACTATCCATAAATGAAAGCTGCTCAAGGTTTAATATAATATGATGGATGTCATGATCCTCAATTGCCCTCGTCGCCTGTTCACGCAGTACATCTGCCGAATGATGATCCAGCTCCCCGCTTAAACGAATACATAAGACATCATGCTTTACTTCCAAATTAATGTTAAGACTCACTACCTTAGCCTCCTTATCTGGTATCCGCAACTGAAAAAGCCGATAGTAATGCTCATGCTTCTCCTCCGGATAGGATAACCGGAATCTTAAAGAATTCCGGCATCCGCCCTTATAGTGAGTCAATTTCGATGCCTGGCGCTTCATTTCCTTCCTTGAGACAAAACTAGTGTATTTTCGCTAAAAATACATATCATTGGGATGTTTTTCGACAAGGATATATATTTATTCAGTTTTTGAAAATAACCCCATGGACCGTTTAAACAATGTCCACCATGATGCTTCACTGCTATTTTCTTTAGCAACCAAAGAGCTTTCAACCAAGACTTTTCCATCCTTTTTCAATGTTAATGTTCCGATCTGATCACCCTTGTGGACAGGAGCTTTAATATTTTTATTTAAAGTAATTTTCTGTTCAATTTCCTTGATGCTTTCTCCTTTTTTAGTTAAAAGGGAAATCGGTTCACTAGTCAGAGCTTCAACCATTTTCTTTTCGCCTTTGCTTACTTTAACTTTTCCAAGAACGTGATTTCTTTCATACATTGGGTGGGTTTTATATTGGCTGAATGCAAAGTCGAGCATTTTAGTCACTTGAGCATTGCGTTCTTTTGAAGTTGGTGCGCCAAATACAACGGCTATAACCCGCATTCCGTCTTTCTCGGCTGTTGCCGTCAGACAGTATTTTGCTTCAGAAGTAAAGCCCGTTTTGAGGCCATCTACACCTGGATAAAAACGCACAAGTCGGTTTGTATTGACAAGCCAGAATTTTTTTTCTGTATCCTCGCGAAGATAGGCTTCATATGTGCCCGTAAAATCAGTTATCTTTTCATATTTAAGAAGCTCTTTCGCCATTATGGCCATGTCATGTGCAGTACTGTAATGGTTCTTAGCTGACAGCCCTGTAGGGTTTAGGAAATTAGTATTTTTCAGCCCTAATTCCTTTGCCTTTTTATTCATCATTTCAACAAAAGCTTCCTCTGATCCGGCAATTCTCTCAGCCATAGCAACGGATGCATCATTACCGGAACCAATGGCAATCCCCTGCAGCATTTGCTTTGTGGTCATTTCTTCACCTGGCTCCAGGAAGATTTGCGAACCGCCCATTGATGCTGCATATTCGCTTGTCCGGATTTTCTCATCCCATGACAGCTTCCCTTCATCTATTGCTTCCATAATTAAGAGCATGGTCATGACTTTTGTCATACTGGCAGGCGGAAGCTGCTCATCGCTGTTTTTTTCATATAATACCGTACCGGTATCACGCTCGATAAGAATCGCGGATTTTACATTATCCGCCAAATCTGCACTGTTCTCTCTCGCAAACCCTGAAGGAGCAAAGATTGTTGCCATAAATAATGCTATTAACATTAATGAGACGAGTCGTTTCATCACACAATACCTCCATTCTTTATAGCCTCCATTTTTTCCAGTTAAAGAAAATTTATACAACACAGGAAGACTAAAAAGAATTTAAACAGTCAGCTTCACGGCAAAAAGCCGCCGGATCTAAATCCGGCGGCTTTTTAATTCAATATTATTCAGTTATTTCTTCATGAATTAATACTGGTGCCTTCACTTTTTCAGCGGAAAGCGTAATGTTGTCATAAAGCATATTTCTTACTTGTTCTACATTTTCAAAATTGCTGCAGATTGTAACGAGGGATTCGCCCTTCTGTACCCGGTCACCAATTTTCTTTCTTAAAATCAGGCCTACTGCCAGATCAATTTCTGATTCCTTCGTTGCTCTTCCTGCTCCCAATAGCATAGCTGCTGTTCCAATCTCATCGGCAACAATCTCCGAAACATAGCCATCCTGCTTAGCTTCTAATTCAAATGTATATTTTGCCTGAGGTAATCTTTCCGGATTATCGACAACTGATGCATCTCCGCCTTGTGAGCTCAAGAATACTTTAAATGTTTCTAATGCTGAACCGTCCTTCATCGCATTCTCTAACTTTTCGCGCGCTTCCTTTAATGTATCCGCTTTTTTAGCCAGGAAAACCATATGGCTGCCCAGAGTCAGGCAAAGCTCAGTCAGATCTTCAGGTCCTTCGCCTTTTAATGTATCGATTGCTTCCTTTACTTCAAGGGCATTGCCGATGGCATAACCAAGCGGCTGGCTCATATCTGAGATTACAGCCATTGTGTTTCTGCCGACATTATTTCCAATGCGGACCATGGCTTTAGCCAATTCACGCGAATCGTCAAGTGTCTTCATAAATGCGCCGGCGCCAGTTTTAACATCCAGGACAATGGCATCCGCACCTGCAGCGATTTTTTTGCTCATAATCGAGCTTGCGATAAGAGGAATACTGTCCACTGTAGCTGTTACATCGCGCAGTGCATATAACTTTTTGTCTGCAGGCGTTAAGTTGCCGCTTTGGCCAATGACTGCAATTTTATTTTGATTAACAAGCTTAATAAACTCTTCATTTTCAATTTCCACATGGAATCCATCTACAGCCTCAAGCTTGTCGATTGTTCCGCCTGTATGTCCAAGCCCGCGCCCTGACATTTTCGCAACCGGAACACCTACTGCTGCTACAAGTGGTCCCAGTACAAGTGTTGTTGTATCACCTACACCGCCAGTTGAATGTTTATCTACTTTAATTCCTTCAATTTTGGATAAGTCAATTTGATCACCGGATTCTACCATTGCCATAGTTAAGTTGGCTCTCTCGTTCTCTGTCATACCTTGGAAAAAGATGGCCATTGTTAAAGCACTTACCTGATAATCCGGGATCGAACCATCTGTGTATCCTTTAATGACGAATTGAATTTCGTCTGCCGTTAACTCTATTCCATCTCTTTTCTTTTCAATAAGATCCACCATTCTCATCATAAAACACCACTTTCATTATTCTTTAGGCCTTCTTTTAACCGATTATTATTTGCTAAAAAAGTCAGCCCGTTGATTTCAGATGCTGGCACTTGCTTCCCCGGAGAGGAGGAGTTTCTCAGCTTCCCCCCTCCCTCAGGACATTGAATAAGCTTCGTCGAAGGAACACCGCACGAAGGAAATGCGTCAGCATTTTCGGGTATTAAATACCCTCTCCTATCCACTCAGTTATTTAATTTAGTTAACAGCATAGCCGCAAAAATAATTAATATGCTTGTACACCAAATTCCTTAACAATTGCTTTCACATAACGAAGGAAGTCAGCTTTGACTTTTTCTGTTGTTTCGATTACTTCTTCATGGTTTAGGGGCTGGTCTAGGATGCCTGCTGCCATGTTTGAGATACAGGAGATCCCAAGCACCTTCATACCTGAATGCTGTGCAACGATGACTTCTGGAACTGTTGACATGCCGACTGCATCCCCGCCCATTGTTCTCAGCATGCGAACTTCTGCAGGTGTTTCATATGTCGGGCCTGTATTGCCGACATACACTCCTTCCTGAATCTTCAGGTTCAGTTTTTCGGCCAGTTCTCTTGCAAGTTTTCTCAAATCTTTTGAATAGGCTTCTGACATATCCGGGAAACGGGGACCCATACGGGAATCATTAGGACCTATTAAAGGATTGCTGCCCATATTGTTGATATGGTCTGAAATAAGCATTAAATCTCCTGGAGAATAGGTTTCATTCACTCCGCCTGCCGCATTGGTAACAATGAGCTTCTCAACACCCATCTCTTTCATGACTCTTACAGGGAATGTTACCTTATCAAATGAGTATCCTTCGTAATAATGGAACCGGCCTTGCATAGCAACCACTTCAATGCCGTTCAAGCGTCCAAATACAAGCTGTCCCGCATGGCCCTCTACTGTTGATACAGGAAAATCAGGGATTTCATTGTATGGAATCTTAACCGATTCTTCGATTTCGTCTGCCAATACACCAAGTCCTGAACCTAATATCAGCCCGATTTTTGGCTGGCCTGTATATTTATTTTTAAGAAATTCAGCTGCGTTTTGAATTTTGCTGTAATCCATCATCAATCTCCTTCATCTACTTTTTAGTGTTATTATTTCAGTTGGTTCAAAAAGCTTTTTCCAAATGCTGGCATTCTTACGTTAAAGTTATCCGCTATAGTCGCTCCTACATCCGCAAAGGTTTCACTGACCGTAAGCTCTTTTCCATCTTCCATATCTTTTGAATAAACGAGAAGCGGAACGTATTCTCTCGTATGATCTGTCCCATGATGAACAGGATCATTGCCGTGGTCTGCCGTAATAATTAATAAGTCGCCATCCTGCATTTTTTCAAAAACTTCAGGCAGGCGTTCATCAAATTCTTCAAGAGCTTTTCCATATCCTTCCGGATCCCGTCTATGGCCAAATAATGCATCAAAGTCCACCAGATTAACAAAGCTCAGGCCTGTAAACTCTTTATCGAACGTATCGATCAGCTTATCCATTCCATCCATATTTGATGTTGTGCGAATAGCCTCAGTTACTCCCTCTCCGTCATAAATATCGGAGATTTTTCCAATTGCCACTACATCAAGTCCGCCATCTGCCAATTCATTCATTACTGTGCGGTTAAATGGCTTTAGCGCATAATCGTGCCTGTTTGATGTTCTTTGGAAATTTCCCGGCTCGCCAGTGAATGGTCTGGCAATCACACGGCCAACCATATATTTTTCATCAAGTGTCAGCTCACGTGCGATTTTACAAATTTTATATTGTTCTTCTATTGGAATTATTTCTTCATGTGCCGCAATCTGAAGAACTGAATCCGCTGATGTATAAACAATCAGAGCTCCGGTTTTCATATGTTCTTCTCCTAGTTCAACCAGAATTTCTGTTCCGCTTGCAGGCTTATTTCCAATAATCTTCCTGCCGGTGCGTGATTCAAGCTCCGAAATCAATGCAGCCGGAAATCCATCAGGAAAGACTCTAAATGGGGTTTGAATGTTTAGCCCCATAATTTCCCAGTGACCTGTCATCGTGTCTTTTCCGTTTGATGCTTCCTGCATCTTCGTGTAAAACGCCATGGGTTTATCCGCTTTCTCAATCCCTTTGATTTCCCGGATATTACTAAGCCCCAATTTGCCCATGTTCGGCATCTTCAGGCCATTCATTTTTTCTGCGATGTGGCCGATCGTATCGGCACCTTTATCACCGAACTTATCGGCATCAGGCGCTTCACCAATTCCCACTGAATCCATGACAATTAAAAAAACGCGCTTATATGTATATGCGGACATTTGAAAACCTCCCAATTATTTGAATACGGTTACAAAAATCATATTCGTATAGTACCCTTTTTAGGTTTATTTAACACTGATTCTCTTGCTGCAGCTGGAAAGTAAAACACTATTCCTGCATTTTAATAGCCTACTAAGGATAGCCCCTTCATTCGTCAGAAGTCTGACATCTATATTTTACCTAATAAACAGGTAAAATGACAAGAAAAAGCTGCCTATTTTTCATGGCAGCTTTATGACATTTGAATAAATTTTATTTTAAGCACGCGGATGATATTGACTGTACACATCTTTAAGCCGCGTTTTGGTTACATGCGTATAAATTTGCGTCGTGGATATATCAGCATGTCCAAGCATTTCCTGGACAGCCCGCAAATCCGCCCCATTTTCCAGCAGATGTGTGGCAAATGAATGCCTCAGTGTATGCGGGGTCAGCTCCTTCTCAATCCCTGCTTCCTGAGCCAGCCGCTTCAGTATTTTCCAGAACCCCTGTCTTGAAAGACGTTTGCCGTGATGATTTAAAAATAATGCTTCATCCCTATGTTTCTTAGAAACAAACTTGCCTCTTCCTTCAGATAAATACCTTTCAAGAGCTTCAGAAGCCGTTTTGCCAATAGGCACAATCCTTTCCTTGTTCCCTTTGCCAATACATCTTACAAAGCCCATCGTTAAATGAGCATCACCTGTGTTCAGGCCTATCAGTTCACTTACTCGAATGCCTGTAGCATATAGAAGTTCAAGCATTGCTTTATCTCGGAGGCCAAAGTGATCTTTACTTTCCGGGAGATCCAATAAAGTTTCTACTTCCTGCATGTTCAATACTTTTGGAAGCGAACGCTCCATTTGCGGTGTTTCTATATGGACAGAAGGATCATGGCCAACTGCTTTTTCGCGGAGCAGAAATTGGTGAAAGGCCCTTAAGGAGGCTATATGCCTGGCCAGAGTTTTTGAGGATTTACCCTGTTTTTTTAAAAAGCCGAGAAATTGGACAATCTGCATGCGCTGCACTTTTTCAAGGCTCGTAATCTTCTCTTCCGACTTGAGATACTTCAGATAACTTTTCAAATCTCTTTCATAAGAAATAATTGTATT
This sequence comes from Cytobacillus sp. GQ23, assembly GCF_059758675.1. Lineage (NCBI taxonomy): Bacteria > Bacillati > Bacillota > Bacilli > Caryophanales > Bacillaceae > Cytobacillus > Cytobacillus sp. GQ23. The sequence continues at coordinate 30,050 of NZ_JCAXER010000016.1, read as the reverse complement.
TTTTGCTAGGCCTTTTTCTACAAGTAAATAATGAATAAAGTCTTTTAGCTGGTCATCCATATGATTGCATTACTCCCCGTTTAAGTAGAAAAGAATTAACCGGTCCAGCAAGCTGCTATCCTCATCAGTTCCGCTTGCAGACACCTTAACAGCCGCTCCCCTTGGTTCGTCATAGCGGTGATAATCCTGGTATTCTTCGTTTAACCACATAATACCATAATAAAAAAGGATTGTGCATCCAGTGAAAATCACAAATACTTTAATGGTCTGAAAAGCCATACTCAGCCAGGATTTCATTGTTTGTCCTCCATAACTTTTAATAAAAAGAAAGATTTTCAGCTTTCTATTATTAAAAAGGTATGCCATTTTGGACAAGAATTATACCTGAATTTGTATAAATGATGTTTCATCAGGGCACTTGCCTTTTTAAAAGCAGATCAAAATAAAAAGCCTATCCTAATGTAGAATAAGCTTTGCCAATAAGCATTTAATTTTCATCTGCTTCAGTTTCTGTTTGTTTATCCTGGCAGCGGTAGCATATGCCATGGAACGTAAGGCGGTGATCCTTTATTTTAAAGTTCCAGCGGCGTTCAACCACTTCCTCGACGTCTTCAAGCAAATCTTCCTGTATTTCATCAACAGCTCCACACTCAATACAGACTAAATGGTGGTGAAAATGGGCTGCCCCCTCCTGACGCAGGTCATATCGGGAAACTCCATCACCGAAGTTGATTTTATCGACAATTTTTAATTCAGTCAGCAATTCAAGTGTTCTATATACAGTTGCCAAGCCTATCTCAGGCGATTTCTCTTTTACAAGGAGGTAGACATCTTCCGCACTTAAATGATCCTCTTCGTGTTCTAACAGGACGCGAACTGTTGCCTCTCGCTGTGGTGTTAGTTTATAGCTGGATGAATGCAACTGTTTTTTTATTCTTTCAATTCTGCTTTCCATACCGAAAGTCCCTCCCTCGCCACTAACATTCTCATTATAACAGAAATGAGATCACATTCAAAATAAAATTATTATAAATAACAGTTGATAGTAAGTTTAATATAATAATTATTTTAATATTTTTAAAACATATTGTAACTTCTTTATATGTACCCTCATTTATTATTTTTATCCATTTCTCCTACAGCAAAAAGGCAGAGCATGCCGCTCTGCCTTTAAACATAATTTTACTAGGATTGGATTGAATTAACAACAGACTTCATTAATACAGGCGAGATAAAGGCCTCTACTCCGGCTGCAGCTATTAAGAACAGAATGGCCACAGCAAAAGCAATCATATATCTTCCGAAAAGAGGCATCATCGGCTGGCCGGCTTTTTTCATAAATTGTTTTCTTATCATTTTTAAAGAGAATGACACAGCCAGAGCTGCAGCCATTATAAAAATAGGGATGATGATCAGGTTCTGGGGAAGGACCGATACGAAGGAAAGCAAGAACCCTTCCCATCCCATGCGGTTAACGAGAAAGCCGACTGTAAAGCCAACCACCATGCCTTTCATAAAGAGCAGAATCAGAATGACCGGCAGTCCAATTATGGAGATTCCCAAGATCCACATCAAACCTATAAATTTTGTATTATGGAAAAAGCTTTGTTTGAATAATTCATCTGCTGCTGCAAAATGCCCATCTGATACTTGTCCAAAAAATTGGGACAGATAATAAAATAAATCTTCCTTTTGTGTAAAACTCAAGCTATTTACAACGATAGCCCCGAAAATGACACCCATCAGAAACAATACAATAACAAATAAGTAGATTGAGGAATGTTCGCGAAAGTGGGCTGCTGCGGCGTTCTGGTACATTTTTTTCTTCATTGCTCTTCCTCCTAAGGCAAAACAGATTAGATATTAAATTGTATGCCTGTCCCGGAATTGTATGACAAAGAATTGGGCTTCTTATTAATTGATAAAGGCTGTTTTCGTATAGTTTGTTGCTTTTTTATAAATTAGTATTATTTGCTGAGTTGATTGGAGCGGAGGGCACTTGATCCTCGAAAATGCTGACGCATTTCCTTCGTGCGATGTTCATTCGAGGGAGTTTATTCAATGTCCTGCGGGAGGAGAGGGAAGTGTGAGACCCCGCAGGCGAAGCCGAGAAGGCTCACATTCCTCTCCGCGGAAAGCAAGTGCCCGCAGCGGAAATCAACTGGCAGAATTCATAAATAAAAACAATTATCTTTGTAAAAAAGCTTTGATAAAAAAGTTCTTGAATAATTCCTATGTTTCTTGCTATAATTTTCAAAATTATTGAAATTGTCATTGGAGGCGCTCAGAAAATGGACCCGATCTTAAAAAAGTTTCCAGAAAGAATTGAAACAGAAAGACTCTATATGAGAACTGCCTTGCCTGGAGACGGCAAAACTGTTCATGAGGCTATATCAGCTTCAGCTTCCGAGCTGAAGAAGTGGCTTCCTTTTGCACAAAATGAACAATCAGTGGACGAAGTGGAATCTGGTATCCGCAAATCTTATGCCCAGTTTATTCAAAGGGAAGATTTCCGTATCCATATTTATAGGAAAGAAGACGATGTATTTGTCGGCTCTACTGGCCTGCACCGCATAAACTGGGATGTCCGTAAATTTGAAATTGGCTATTGGGGAGATGTAAGGTTTCGGAAAAGCGGCTATATTTCTGAAGCAGCTGCAGGTTTGACAAAGTTTGCCTTTGAACATTTTCAAGCGAACAGAGTGGAAATCAGATGTGATTTGAGAAACACTAACAGCCGAAGAATTCCCGAAAAGCTGGGATACACGCTTGAAGGAATCCTAAGGAATGACAGCCTGAGCGCAGACAAAAAAGAGCTTAGAGATACTTGTGTTTATGCTAAAGTCAGCATCTAAAAAAAATAGAGCCTGCATGGGCTCTATTTTTTATGAATCCACAATTCTGCCGTACTTGCCTCCGCCGCCTGCCTGGAGGTTTAACTTTCCTTCACGCGCTTTTCCAATTAGCTTCGCTGTTTTCTCAGGAATGACTTTGCTGATTTCTGAGAATGGAACATCATGGAGAATGGCCATTTCAGTTCCAAAATGATCCAGCAGCTTCTCAAGCATTTTCGGGCCTAGCCCCGGTATGAACTCAAGAGGGACCTGATGAATATATGGCGGCCGTGTAACGGGTATTTCTCCGGAAGATTTCAATTCAGAGATCCGGTCAGCCACGCCTTTGATAAATTTGTGGTGATTGCAATTCTGACAATTACCAGACCCTTCATCGAAGGGGCTAAAACACACTGAACAAACTGTCTGATGATATTTTCCAAGCAAAGGATCCAGACCGTAATTAGCTTTGACCCTGCATTTTTCTTTTCCGGCCAAAGCCTTCTGCAGTTCCCCGAATGTAGGTGCTTCCATTTCCAGAATCTGATATTCTCTGGCGATTTTTTTTAGTGAATGAGCATCTGAATTTGTCAGAAATGTATATTTATGAAGTTCAGCAATTTGATCAGCCATTTTCGTATCTGCACTTAGTCCCAGCTCAATTGCATCAATTAAGCCAGCATCAAAAACCTCTGTAAGCGACCGCTCTACCCCTTTCCCGAATAGACTTTTAAACGGGGTAAATACATGAGCAGGTATAAAAAGCCCATTCAATTCCTTCACTTTTTCCTGAAGCATTCTGCCTGAAGCATATATCCTTTGAGAGCTCAGGGTTATGTTCTTCAAATACCCTTTTAGCCAGGCGGAGAAATCCTTCATAGCGGATAGGGTTGGAAAGTAACACAGGACATGAATGGGTCCTTTACAGGAGTCATCATATATTTCAAGTTCCGATCCGGGAATTACCGTTAAATCTCCATATTGAAGCCCCCCGTCCTTATGCTCGGTTATAAAGCCTTTTTGCGCCAGGTCCTCGATTTCCAAAATGACTTCAGGTGAATGACAATCAATAATGCCAATAATATCAAGCCCCTTTTCATTGCGGGCATGCCTGATGATATTAGTAAAGGTAAGGGATTTAGCGCCTGTTATTTTAACCGGCTTTCCCGTAAACGTACGTCCAATATGGATATGAAGATCTGCAAAAAAGCGTTTCATGCTACTTCTTCAGCGCCTCTTGAAGCTGCAGATATTGGATGGCATAAGCGGTTTTCGCATCATAAACTCTTTGCTCCTCAAGCATGGATAAGGCTTCCTCAAGGGTTACCTCCAAAAGGTTCACAAATTCATCTTCATCAGGCGAAAGTGCATTTTCTTTTTTCTTTAGTCCATTTGCTATATAAAGGTGAACAAGCTCATCGGCAAATCCGGGGGAAGTGTAGAATGAGATAAGCCATTCCATTTCCGTGCTGCCGTACCCCGTTTCTTCTTCCAGTTCCCTTGCTGCACAAACGCTGGGCTCTTCCCCTGCTTCAAGCTTTCCGGCAGGAATTTCAGCAATAATCTTATCCAGCGCTTTTCGATATTGTTCAACCATCACTATTTTATTATCATCCGTTACTGCCAATACAGCTACTGCTCCGGGATGTTTGATAATTTCCCGCTTCGATGTATTGCCATTCGGCAGTTCAACATCCTCCACCTGCAGACTAATGACTTTACCAGTGAAGATTTTTTCCGTTTTAATTGTTTTTTCTTCTAGGCGGCTCATTGTTTTCAGTCACTCCTGTTCTATTCCGGTAATGATTGCTCATACATTTTATCATACTTGATGAGGGGGAGTATGGCATGAAGGTATATGTCCATAATAGTGGAATTATTCTTGCCGGCAAGGCCTGGGAAGTGCGCGAGAAGCTAAAACAATACAGCAGGCAGTACGTCCTTGTAAAAGACTGGATTGAATCTCAGAACAATATAAAATGATAAGCCTCTTTATTTGAGTATGCCTCAATTGTTTATGTACAATTATAGGAAACATTCAAATGAGGTGGGTACTTGAAAAAGAGAAGACTCGGAAACTCAGACTTGTACGTAAGCCAGCTTGGGCTGGGCTGCATGTCAATTGGGACCAATCCTTCCCAGGCACAGGAGATTATAGAAGCTGCCCTGGAAGAAGGAATCAATTATTTTGATACCGCTGATTTATATGACTTTGGCGAAAACGAAAAGCTTGTCGGACAATCCTTAAAGAGTGTCCGTGAACAGGTGATCATTGCTACCAAAGCCGGCAACCGCTGGAATAAAAATAAAGATGGCTGGAGCTGGGATCCCTCAAAACGCTATATCAAAGAAGCTGTAAAAGACAGCTTAAAAAGGCTGGATACGGACTATATCGATTTATATCAGCTTCACGGCGGTACGAATGAAGATCCGATTGATGAAACCATTGAAGCATTTGAGGAACTAAAGGAAGAAGGATACATCCGCCAATACGGCATTTCCTCCATACGCCCAAATGTGATCCGGGAATTTGCATCAAAATCATCCATTGTTTCTGTCATGATGCAGTACAGCATTTTGGATCGGCGCCCTGAAGAAGCCGCTCTACCTCTTCTTCATCAAAAAGGCATCAGTGCTGTTACAAGAGGGCCGCTGGCCAAGGGACTGCTCAGCGACAAAATGCTGGATAAAGCATCAGAATCCGTAAAAGAGAAAGGCTATTTGGATTACTGCTATGCTGAGCTGGAAAAAACACTCACCACCATCCGGGAAAAAATCACAGACAAGCGCACCATGAACGAGATTGCATTTCAGTTTAATCTCTCAGATCCAGCTGTCGCTTCAATTACAGCAGGTGCCAGCCGGGCTGAGCAGGTAAGAGCAAATGCAGAGGCAGCAAAAGCCCAGCCTCTGAACGAAGATGAATTGGCCATGATTAAATCTATTGCAAAGCTAAATAAATATGAGCAGCATAGATGATATAGAACTCTAATAAGAAAGGGGCTGACAGAAAAGTCGGCCCCTTCTTTTAATGCTATTTAAATTCTTTCCAGTTAAGATCACTTTCTCCAAGCAGTTCTTCAAAACTTTTATTTTTTTCGCGCAGTCTTCTTTCCTCTCTTTTTCTGCGCTCTTCTTCTTCCCTCTGTTTGTCTTCAGCAGCCTTTAACTCCTGCTTTTTCCCTTTTAGCTGCTCCATCAGATCCTGGTTCAGCATGTCGCCAAGCGTGACAGGTTTATCATCTTTTTTAGGCTGGGAATGGTGTTTTTTCTTTTTCATATAATCCCCTCATCAATTGATTTTGCCATTTATTATAGCATATTTTATTATTTATGAAGGAACAGGCTTATTCACTCTTATGGAAGAATTCCAGAAATTCAATTCTATTTCCGAATGGATCATCTACAAAGAACCTCTCCCGGCCTTCTATTGGAGCTTCCTCCTTAATTGTTATTTTCTGCTCTTCAAGATTGCTTCTCAAGGCCTTCAGGTTTTCCACAATAAATCCCGGGTGGGCTTTTTTAGCAGGCTGGAAGCCTTCCTGTACTCCAATATGGATTTCCTGATTACCGCATATAAACCAGCAGCCTCCGCGCTTTTGAAGATTTTCAGGCTTGGGAATTTCCTTAAAACCAAGCTGTTCCCCGTAAAATTTCCTGGCTTCCTCCTCACAGCCAATCGGAGCTGCCAGCTGGACATGGTCAATCCCTTTAAAGAAAAAACTCATAATCTCTCCTCTTTTCTTCAGGCTAAAAATAATGAAAAGCACAGCATGCAGCTGTACTTTTCAGGTTATTAGTAAGCTTCTGTTAAAACGTTTTCATCCACTTGCAATTCCGGTTCTGTTGAATTGATTATATCCTCAATTGTATAGCCCTTAGCTACTTCAACTAGCTTCAGACCAGATTCGGTGACATCGATGACTGCCCGCTCAGTTATAATTCGGTCAACGACATTTTTGCCTGTTAAAGGCAGGCTGCATTCTTTAAGAATTTTTGAATCGCCGTTTTTATTAGTGTGATCCATAATGACAATGATTTTATTGGCGCCATGAACCAGATCCATCGCACCGCCCATGCCCTTAATCATTTTTCCGGGAATCATCCAGTTGGCAAGATCTCCTTTTTCAGAGACTTCCATCCCGCCGAGAATCGCAATATTCACATGACCGCCCCTGATCATGGCAAAAGATTCAGCACTGTCAAAATAAGATGATCCCGGAATGGCTGTAACTGTTTCTTTTCCAGCATTAATTAGATCCGGATCAACTTCACTTTCTGCAGGATACGGGCCGATGCCCAATAATCCATTTTCAGATTGCAGGACCACTTCTTTATTATCAGAAATATAATTTGCAACCAGCGTTGGCATACCGATTCCCAAATTCACGTAAAAGCCATTTTCAATTTCCTTTTCAGCCCGTCTTGCAATTTTCTCGCGTACTGCCGCTTTATCGTTACTCATGACACCCTCTCCTTTCGTCACTGGTATTTATTTCTTTACCGTCAGTCTTTCAATGCGTTTTTCCTGTTTCCCTTCAATCAGTGATTGAACATAGATGCTCGGGGTATGAATATAATTTGGATCCAGTTCACCAACCTCATAAAGCGTCTCCACTTCTGCGATTGTCACTTTGCCGGCTGCTGCAATCATTGGATTGAAGTTTCGGGCCGTTTTGTGATAAACAAGATTGCCCATCTTGTCCCCCTTCCATGCCCTGACAAGACTAAAGTCTGCTTTCAGCGCTTCTTCAAGAAGATATTCCTTGCCGTCAAACACCTTCGTCTCTTTCCCCTCTGCGATGGGGGTTCCTACACCAGCAGGTGTGTAAAAAGCAGGAATGCCTGCACCGCCTGCACGGATCTTTTCTGCCAGTGTTCCTTGAGGCAGCAGCTCTACTTCAATTTCTCCTGAGAGAACCTGTCTTTCAAACTCTTTGTTTTCCCCAACATACGAGCCAACCATTTTCTTAATCTGTTTATTTTTTAAAAGCAGTCCAAGTCCCCAATCGTCAACACCGCAGTTATTCGAAATGACGGTCAGATCCTTAACCCCTTTTTCAACTAAAGCCAGAATTAGGTTTTCGGGAATTCCGCACAGACCGAAACCGCCAACCATAAGGACAGCACCATCGTGAATTTCCTGAACCGCTTCACTGAAGGAAGTACAAATTTTCTTCACTTCAATCGCTCCTTTCATTAAAAAGTCTTCATTGTTAATAATCCTTATCAAAATCGGCTATGCAAGCTCCACCACTGTAGCTACTCCTTGCCCTCCGCCAATGCAAAGAGTTGCAAGCCCTTTCTTTGCCTGCCGTTTTTGCATCTCATGAATTAAAGTGACGAGAATTCGTGCGCCGCTTGCACCGATTGGATGTCCGAGTGCAATGGCTCCGCCATTAACATTCAGGATTTCCTTGTTAAAACGAAGCTCCCTGTCAACTGCAAGCGACTGGGCTGCAAATGCCTCGTTTGCTTCAATAAGCTCCAATTCATCCATGGAAACAGATGCCTTTTCAAGTGCTTTTTTTACGGCAGCAACAGGGCCAATGCCCATGATGCTTGGATCTACACCAGCACTTGCATTTCCTCTAATCGTTACTAATGGCTTAAGCCCCAGCTCATCTGCTCTCTTTCTGCTCATTACCAGCAATACAGCCGCCCCGTCATTAATCCCGGAGGCATTTCCGGCTGTTACGCTGCCATCTTTTCTGAACGCCGGACGCAGGCCTGCGAGCTTTTCAGCAGTTGTCCCTTTTTTCGGATATTCGTCTGTATCAAAAACGATCGGATCCCCTTTTCGCTGAGGAATTTCCACCGGAACGATTTCATCTTTAAACTTTCCTTCTTCAATTGCTTTTGCCGCCTTTGCCTGGCTGTCTGCGGCAAATTTGTCCTGTTCTTCTCTGCTCAGCTCATATTTCGAGCAAAGATTTTCAGCCGTAACTCCCATATGGTAATCATTAAAAGAACACCAGAGACCGTCTGAAATCATCGAATCAATAAGCTTTTGGTCTCCCATTTTAAAGCCGTTTCTTGCATTTTTAAGTATGTATGGCGCCTGGCTCATATTTTCCATGCCGCCTGCAATCACTGCTTCAGCATCGCCGGCCAAAATGGCCTGTGCTGCTAAATGAACCGCCTTCAGTCCTGAGCCGCACACTTTATTAATCGTCATTGCGGAAACGCTTTCAGGAAGGCCCGCTTTAAGAGCTGCCTGCCTTGCTGTATTTTGGCCAAGGCCAGCCTGCAGGACATTCCCCAGGATTACCTCATCTATTTGATCCGGTGTTACACCTGCTTTTTCAAGAGCGCGTTTAATCGCAATCGCCCCTAGCTCTGGTGCTGATACATCCTTTAGACTTCCATTGAAACTGCCGATTGCTGTCCGGACAGCGCTGACTATAACGACTTCTGTTTGTGCCATCTCTCTCATCCTTTCAAAACATCTCTTTGCTTATATTCGAGCGGGGATATCAAAATTCCTTTTATTTTGTCAAAATTTCTATTATTCTTGCAATCAAAAATACTTTCCTAATACAATAAATTTAAGGTCTCCGAGAAAACGCTTACTAAAATTAAAATTATGAAACGGGAGAGGAAAACATGACGCTTGCATTTCCAGATAAAGTAACAATTATTGAAGTTGGCCCGCGGGATGGACTGCAAAACGAAAAGTCGTTTGTACCGACTGAAGTTAAGAAAGACTTTATTAAAGGTTTAAAGAATGCAGGATTAAAAGAAATGGAGCTTACTTCTTTTGTGTCTCCTAAATGGGTTCCGCAGATGGGGGATGCAGCTGAAATTACGGCAGAATGCCTGGATGCAAATACAAGGGATTTCGTGCTTGCCCCGAACCGTAAAGGCATTGACAGAGTATATATGACGGATTGCAGGGCAGTTGCCGTTTTCGTCGGTGTAAGCAATACATTCAACAAGAAAAACATCAATAAAACCACTCAGGAAAGCATGAATGAGCTAAAACCGATTATTGGAGAACTAAAGGATAAAGGTTATTTCGTCCGTGCCTGCATCTCTACTGCCTTTTATTGTCCGTATGAAGGGGCCATCAATCCTGAAGATACCGTTGGGCTATGCCGCCAATTTACAGAGGCAGGGGCTGATGAATTAAGTGTGGCAGATACGATTGGGATGGCTGCTCCCCATGAATCATACCGGCTATTTTCCCGTTTAAAAGAAGAGTTTTCAAATACTCTGCTGACTGCCCACTTCCATGACACAAGAAAAATGGCTCTTACAAATATTTTTGCTGCACTTCAGGCAGGAATCGACCGATTTGATACATCCGCAGGCGGGCTTGGCGGATGCCCCTTTGCCCCTGGCGCTGCAGGCAATGCTGCAACAGAAGATGTCGTTTATATGCTTCAGCGGATGGGAATTGAAACCAATGTTAACCTGGATCAATTAATGGAAGCTGTAAAAATTGTTCAGCCTCATATTTCCAGGCCGATTGAAAGCACTTATTTCAGGCTGAATACTCAAACAGTTCAACAGCATCACAGCTTAAGTGAATAATTCCTCCTGTTTTACCGCATCTTATTAGATGAAAGCAGCTGGCGAATTCAGGTTCAGCCGCAGAATTATAAGGGGGATATTTCTATGAGCCAAAAACGCGATAAAGGCTACAGCCAAAAGGGAAAGCCGAATTCCGATACTGTAAATCAGACGATTGCTGCCGAGGAATTAGAAAAAGCGATTCATCCAACCAAAAGACAAAACGCACAGCAATAAGCCGCCGCAAAGCGGCTTTTTTTGTGCAGGGCGTCCTTTATGAAATTTCACTTTGTCCCGGCTAACATCTCTGTTTTAATTTTATCCACAATGGTAAAATAAAGAAAAAAGATGGAGGGATGAGTTTGAGAAGATTTTTGCGTTATTTATTTTCCATCGTTCTCTTTCTTTCATCACTCGGCGTCTATTTTACAAATAGGCTTATGTTTATGAAAAAAAAGGAAGATGACTTTATTCTAGAAAGAGAGAAGGAGTCCGGGAGACTTGATCTAATCAAGTATGAAAGCCTTCCGAAAAGAGAGGTTCTTATTCCCTCGCCATTTGGCTATAACCTAAAAGCCGTAGCCTGCGAACCACATAAAAACAATCGCTATATCATTATTTCGCACGGGGTTACGGAAAACAAAATGAACTCCATTAAATACATGAACCTCTTCCTGGAACGAGGGTTTAACGCTGTAATCTATGATCATCGCCGCCACGGAGAATCCGGGGGAAAAACGACAAGTTACGGCCATTATGAAAAGTTTGACCTAAAAGCTATTGTCGATTGGCTTAAAGCGGAGAAAGGGCCTGATATCCAGGTCGGCATTCATGGTGAAAGCATGGGGGCTGCCACCATGCTCCTTTATGCGGGGATGCTTGAAGACGGCGCTGACTTTTACATTGCCGATTGCCCTTTTTCGGATTTTAAAGAGCAGCTGGCTTATCGTTTAAAAACCGAGATGAAGCTGCCCGCGAAACTCTTTTTGCCTGTTGCTGATCTATTTCTGCGGATGCGGGAGAAATATTCCATAGCGGACGTGTCGCCTATTTCGGTTATAGAAAATATAAGAAAGCCCATCCTGTTTATTCACAGTGAAAAAGATGATTTTATTTTGCCGACCATGTCCGAAGCTTTGTATGAAAAGAAAAGAGGCCCTAAAAAGCTTTACCTTGCTGCTAACGGGATCCATGCACAATCCTTTAACGAAAACAGAGAGGATTATGAAAAAGTCATTGACGAGTTTTTGGAACAGTATGTCAGCAGCAAAAAAGCTTTATCAAAATAAAAAACAGCTGGCTTAAAGTCAGCTGTTTTTTATTTCTGTGCTGTTAGGCGTCAGTTTTTTTTCTTTATGATTTCCTTGCCTTCAGCCGACAGACCTCTGGCAGTATGAAAGTCTCCCATTTTAAAATAATAGCGTTTGTTTTCTTTTTTTATTATAGCCGCTTCTTCAAATTTTTCTTCCTTGCCGGCCACTTCTACTTTCTTAATATCTCCGCTTTGAATTTCACCAAAAATGATCGGTAATCTGTTTTCCAGATTGCCTTCCTTATCGTAATCATAGAAAGCATCTGAGTAAACAGTCATATATTCATTCTCATAATGCTCCCAGTGATTATGGCCTTCATTCTCCCAGCCTTCTTTGTCACTGCCCTTCAAATAGGCAGCTGCCATGGCTTCGACCTCATTTTGCCCATCATTTTGCTCTGTTAAATAAAGAATAATGACTCCATTTTTAACTTTTTCTTTATGTAAGATTTCTTTTACATTGAATGGTATTCCATCATCAATTGCCTGGCCCATTGTTGCTGTGCTGCAGCCTGACAATATCAGAGAAGCTGCCACCAGCAAATATAACATATAGTTCCTCATTCGTATCTCCCCAATCAACAATCTCTTCACCTATAACAGCCATGCTGCTTAGCCTGTAATCCTTTACTAGTATATTAAAACCTTACTTTCCAGAATTTTGGAAGGGTATTTTTACCTACTTAGCCAATAAAAAAAGACCGCCTTCCTGCAGCGGCCGCCTGCTAAATCATTTATTTTGTTTTATCAATAAAGCTCATTCTCGGGTTTAGATACTGATTCGGGCTTTTTAACTGGTAGCAGTTTGCCTTCTCAGAGAAGTCTATCGTTAACTGTTCATCCAAAAATACTTCCTTGGATTTTTCCACATATATGCTGCCAATGTTTGTTTTGATTTCCCTGTCATCCTCATCAAGCTCATCAACAAGCCAAAGTGCCGCTACTCCGCTCACAACACAGCCGCAGCCATCTATATCGTACTTAAGCTTTATAAATCCATCTTTGCCGGCAATTCGTCCCGATACTTTTTCTGCTGCTATTTCAGTTAATGTTATTTCCATGTTGTAAAACTACCTCCCCTTTGCATATGCTGATTTTAACACAGATAGGTATAACATGCTTCTGAAAGAGACTGCTGCTATTCAGCCGCCAAAATAATGTTTTTTAGAAAGGATGATGGGGTATGTCCAAGGCGCAGATTAAAGTAATGGATAATGGATCACTGCGTGTTACAGGTGATGTTGAGTTAATTGATATGGATGGCAATAAATTCGAAACAAAAAAAACCTTCTCTCTTTGCCGCTGCGGAAGATCCTTGAAAATCCCGTTTTGCGATGGCACTCATAAAGGAACTTTCCAATCATGTGTCCGTGCGGAGATAGCTCCGGATGACAAGCAATAAGGGTGGAAAACGGGGACAGTCATCCCCGTTTTTTTATCTTTTATTTTTATTTTTAATTCTTGCGGGTGTTGCACTTTCACCCTGTATAATCCCTTGAAGCCGTTCCCGGTCCCTGTCCGTACTGTCTTCCCCGGCCCCGGGTGCGATATTGGCCATTGGCAGCTGTTCCAATTCTTTTCCTCTAGGCATCTTCATACACCTCCCTGCTGTTAAGGTGCTTCTCCTGCCTTAAAACTACCCCTCTTAAATTCATCCAGGCAAGCAAACTTATTCTTCCGTAAAACGGGCATCCGCTATAGCGCTGATAGAAATACGGTGAATTTCCCCAAACCGATCAATAATATGAAGCTTTTGGCCAAGTTCATCCCAATAATGGATGCCCCCTATGACCAGTTCATAATTTCTGCCCCTGTAATGTGTAATGGTTACACTTTTTTGAAATTCCATGGCCTCCGAAAGAATTTCATTCATGTGTTCAAGCTTCTGCTCATCTAATTCCCGCTTTTGCTCGTACATATCTTCCTTTGCCCAGTCTCTTAAGAGCTTTACATGTTCCGGCAGCATCATGGAAGTCCATTTTATTCTGCCCCTATCGCGAATCATAAGCTGACCCCCTTTTACATTTTATGGCCGCCGACCAATGTCGCACGGTGCCTGGCGGTTCCTGCACCTGTATAAGAGACGGCTCTCAGCAGAGCTCCTCCTCCAAACTTGGAGCGGATCCGGTCGACAGTATAGCCGAGCTCTCTTTTTTTCCAGCCATCCAAGTCGAACAGACTCAGCTGCATTTCGCAGTCATCCGTAATATTGCCGAGGGAAATGGAAATCTGCCGCACTGTTTTCCCCTCATAATTCTCGTCAAAAAGTTCGAGGCAGACCCGATAAAGATCCATCGTAATATTGGTTGGCTGGTCAACTGTCCTTGAGCGGTAAAAGCCCCCTCCGAATTCATCCTGGCTGTAGCCAAGGCCAAAGCTGATAGTTCTGCCGGCTTTCCGGTGGCTGCGGGCCCTTCTTGCCACTTCTTCACACATCTCAAGGACCACATGCTTAATTTCCTTTTTCTCTTTGTAATCCCTCAGTAAAATCTGGCTTTTCCCAAAGCTGATCTGTCCTGCCATGATCGGCGCGCCTATTTCCGACAAATCAATACCCCATGCATGGTGATAGAGCTGATTGCCCATAATCCCAAACTTCTTCTCCAGCTTAGCCAGGTCATAGCGGGCAAGCTGGCCGACTGTAAAAATTCCCATTCCATTCAATGTCTTTTCAACGCGGCGGCCGATGCCCCACATTTCCCGTAAAGGGGAGACATTCCACAGCTTTGTTTTTACATCTCCATACGTCCATTGTGCAACTCCCTTTTTTTTTGCCTCAAGGTCCAGGCAGAGCTTTGACATTAGCAAATTAGGACCTATTCCTATGGCGCAGGGGAGCTGAAATTCCCGTTCAATATCATCTTTTATTTTCCAGGCAATCGTCTGGGCATCACCCCAGAGGTGCACTGCGCCGTCTACTTTTATAAAGCTTTCATCGACACTATACGTATGGATGGCTTCCTTGGGGACATAACGATTAAACACCCTGGTGATTTCAGTGGAGATTCTTAAATAAGTCGCCATTTTCGGCTCCTCAACTCTAATGCGCGGATCATTTGGGACCTCAAAAAGACGGGACCCTGTCTTTATTCCAAACTCTTTTTTCATTCGCGGAGAGGCCGCCAGAACAACGCTTCCCTTCCGTTCCACATTCCCTGCAATTACAAGATAGCAGTCAAGAGGATCCAGACCGAGCATGACAGCAGAACAGCTTGCATAAAAGCTCTTCATATCAACACACAAAATTTGATTGTTCGGCATTGAGCTGTAATCAACCATGACTTCGACATCCTCCTTCAAAAAGCGTAAGGCGCTGCTTATCAGCTTCTATGCTGCATAGCCCCCTGAACCCGATAATAAAATTTATATATAACAGGAACATCTGTTCTATATATGTATACCCATTATATTAAGCGAATATGCGTTCGGTTTCAATGGAAATTTTACGCGGTTTTTCTTAAAAGTGGTTCTTTCTTCCCAGAACAGACGCCTCGCCGGCCAAAAACAAAAAAGCTGCAGCATTTGGCTGCAGCTTTTTATTTTTGATTAAATGCGCGTTTTCCAATTTTTTCGAACAGTCCCGGAAAAAGGGCAAAGATGATGCTTCCCGCATTCATCCACCGCGGAAGGTTAATTTCCCTGACAGGACGGAGCATAGCATTGACTACCCTGAGGGCCACATATTCGGGTTTAAGCATATATTTGCTGACATTTTTCACGTATGTTCCCTTTTCATCTGCAATAGTAAAAAAATTGGTTTCAATCGGGCCGGGATTAACGGCAGTCACAAACACATTGCTGTCAGCAAGCTCCATCCGAAGGCTGTTTGTATAGCCAAGAACAGCATGTTTAGTTGCGGAATAGACACTCGATTTCGGTGTGGCCATTTTGCCTGCCTGTGAAGCGATATTAATAATATGCCCGCTCCTCTGTTTCCTCATCAATGGCAGAATCATGCCCGTGCAGGCCATTAAGCCAACAACGTTTACATCAAACATCCCCTTTATTTCTTCAACTTTGACTTCATGCGCCTCCCGGAAAACACCGAAGCCTGCGTTATTCACAAGAACGTCTATATGATCAAAACGGGCAATAATCTCGGAAAAAACTGCCGAAACTTCGTCACTGTCCGAAACGTCAAGCTTATGCACATGTACATCGACTGAAAAACGCTTACGCAAATCAGCCTGCAGCTCCTGCAATTTGCCAATGCTGCGGGCAAGAAGGACAAGGTTTGCTCCTCTTTCGGCACAAAGGACGGCCATTTGCGCACCGATCCCGCCTGATGCCCCTGTGATAATCACATTTTTATTTTTTAATCTGTCTGACAATCAAACCACCTCTTTTGATGCGGAATACAAGAAGGCTTCCTCCTCTTTATTTATATAAATCTCCCCTATTGAATGCAAATAGTCAAGCTGTGCGATTGTTTCGGAAATGGTCAGGGAAAGCTCCTTCTCATAAACTTTCGGAAAAAGGCGGCGGCATACCTCAAAAACAGTGAGCGATTCGAACTCGAGCCATGTCTTTACTTTCATTGCCCGCTCATGCTGGCGGCCCAGCCTTTCGTTTATTAACCCGTTCACATCTTCAATATCCTCTCCATGCCCGGAGTAAAAAAGGGATATCGGCAGCTGCCGCAGCTTTTTCAAAGACTCGTTATACTGAAGCTGCGGCTTCGGCCTTTCCGCATGGCCTGGAAGCGGCGGCTCCAGGATAGGATTAGGTGAAATGTGTGCAAGCAAATGGTCTCCTCCAAGGAATACACCATCTTTCTCCCTGAACAAACCTATATGACTCTGTGCATGCCCAGGGGTCTCGATTACCGTCCAATCATTAAGCCCTTCAGGCTGGCAGCCTTCCTTCAGCTCGGCTGTCAGGGTACGATTGCAGGAATAGCGCAAAGTCTTTTTCATTTTGTTTATAAAGGAAGCATACCTTTCAGGTATACCAAATTCGTTAAATAGTTTTATGTAAAATTCATCATGAAATTTTAGAAACTCGTCAGTACGGGACAGCCACCTCTGGTTAACCGGGTGCCCGAACACCTCAAGATTGTCCGAAAAAAAGTCAAGCAGCCCGGCATGATCGGGATGATGATGTGTGAGAACAACCTGTTCAAAGTCCCCGGGTGTTAAATTCAGCTCTTTAAGCTGGGATTTTAAAGCTTCCCATGCTTCATCTGTTTTAGGGCCGGCATCGACAAGAGTCAGCTTTTCCCCTTTTACTGCATATACATTAACGTCGCCGACAGGAAATGGTGTCGGGATAACAAGCTTTGCAATTCCATCCTTCCATTTTGCCATTTTATAATCCCCCTAAAATCACTATATTTAAATAAAATAAAGCTGTTTTTCTATTTAATTCCGCAGACATCCAACAATTGCTTCCTTTAATTATGCTGTTCTGTTATCCCTTAAAATATCAGCGTTTGCCTGACACACATATTAACGGAATACAAAAACATAATGTAGAAATTTACATATATAAAAATAAGTGTACCGTTCTTTTTAATAATTGTCATTATTTTCACATAACTCTTTTTGCGATATTAATAATTTTTCAAAAAATAGCACTTGACAAATAAGCATGTCTTCTTGCATAATCACAATTAAAATTTGATTTTCATAACTCAAAGCTGTACTTCTGTACGGCAGAAACATAGCGATGAATAAGATTAGTAGATGGAAAACGGCGAAAGAGAGTGAAGCTCAAACGGCTGAAAGGCTTCACCGTCCACTTGACCATTGAACCTCCCTTATGAGCTGTTAGGAAAACCTAAACGCCCCCCCGGCGTTATCGGGATTGAGATGCCTTTTCAAAACACAGCAGGCATGCTGCACGAAGAAGGAAAGGCAATGAAGGTGGTACCGCGGAAGCAAAGTCTTTTCGTCCTTTACTGGATGGAAAGGCTTTTTTATTTTGACAGCTGCAAATGGAGCAACAATAAGGAGGAATATCAGCATATGAAAAAATTAGCTGTTGTGGGAGCAGGATCAATGGCAGAAGCGTTAATCTCAGGAATCGTAAAAAGCCGGCTCATTGCCGGAAGCGATATTTGGGTGACGAACCGATGCAGCGAAGAAAAGCTGCAAGCCTTGCAAAAAGCCTATGGCGTTCAGGCCACTTACAATCTCAGTGAGCTGTTAAGCGGGGCCGACGCTGTTATTTTAGCGATGAAGCCAAAAGATGCTCAGGGGGCCATCAATCTTATAAAGCCTTATTTACATGATGACATGCTGGTCATTTCCGTTCTCGCCGGCGTTTCGATCGAAAGCATTGAACGATTGGCAGAAAAAAAGCTGCCTGTCGTGAGAGCCATGCCGAATACATCAGCAGCAGTCGGAAAATCAGCAAGCGCCTTATCGGCTAATGAAAGAGTAACCAAAGAACAGATGAAAGAAGTAAGAGAAATTTTTGATACAGTGGGAAAATCAGCATTTGTTGAGGAGAGACAGCTCGATGCTGTAACAGGCCTGTCAGGCAGCGGACCGGCTTATATTTACTATCTTGCGGAAGCGATGGAAAAAAGCGCAGAAGAAATCGGGCTCGAAAAGGGTATGGCGAAGGAATTCATTATCCAGACACTCATCGGGGCTGCGGAAATGCTGGCCAGATCAGCCAAGGACCCTCAGCAGCTTAGAAAGGAAGTAACAAGCCCAGGCGGCACCACTGAAGCAGGCGTAAAAGTGCTTGAAGCGAATGGTGTGCAGGAAGCTTTCATTGAATGCATCAAGGAAGCGACAGCCCAATCCAGGCGGCTTGGCCAAAGCTTCAGCAGTACCGTCAAAATGTAACTGACTGCACCTGCCCTAAAAAACGTGCCACTAATTCAAACTATGAAAAAAGGATGCGAAATCTGCAAATGCTCATTATTCTATTAAGCGCAAGCCTTCTGGTATGGATTGCAGTACTCATTGATGCTGTCCTTGGACTAAAAAGCATGGATCGCCTTGAAGATAGCGATGCAATGACTGAAGGCCCTCTTCTTTCCGTTATTACAGCGGCAAGAAATGAAGAAGCCAAGCTCGCGGAGAGTATAAAATCCCAGCTGCGGCAGAACTACAAACGCATGGAATGGATTTTAGTCAATGACCGTTCAGCCGACAGCACAGGTGACATCATGGACCATATCCAGCAGAGTGACTCAAGGGTTAAGTCTATTCATATCGATACTCTCCCGAGCGGATGGCTGGGAAAAAACCACGCCCTTTATAAAGGTTATATGGAATCATCAGGGGAGTTAATTTTGTTTACAGATGCCGATGTGGTATTTAAACAGGATGCCTTCAGCATGGCAGTTCATTATTTCAGCAAGAATGAACTTGACCATTTAACCGCGGCACCAAGCTTGACGGGCAGGAGTTTCTGGCTCAGCACGTTTATTGCTTTTTTCCTTTTCGGCTTCTCCTATTATAAACGCCCCTGGCTGGCGAACAATCAGCGTTCTAAGATCGGAATTGGCATTGGGGCGTTTAACTTGGTGTCCAGAAGGTCCTATGAAGCAATCGGGACACATAAGGCAATAAAAATGCGTCCTGATGATGATTTAATGCTAGGAATGAAAATGAAACAAAATGGCCTCAGGCAGAGATTGGCAACGGCGATGGAACTGATTGAAGTTGAATGGTATGAAAGCTTGCCAGAAGCCTTCAAAGGCTTGGAGAAGAATACTTTTGCTGGACTTCATTATCGCATTAGCATGGTGCTATTTGCAATTGCCGGCACATTCAGTTCCCAGGTGCTTCCCTTTCTCACCATTTTTTCAACTGACATAATTATTTTCAGTTTAAGCCTTGCAAACATCATTTTTTTAGCAGGTGTTTATACCATCATCACAAAAAGAATGACCAAATTTACTCCGCTTCTGTTTACGGTATTTCCAATTACTGCTCTCCTGTTTATTTATTCCATCATCCGTGCCAGCATTCTAACCTTTGTACGGGGAGGCATAGTCTGGAGAGGTACATTATATAAGTTAAGCGAATTGAGGAATAAACGCTGACAGCGCACACCTTCGTAAGTGCATGTTCTTTTCCATTTATGAAACTGCCTGATATACTTAATATTTAGGATAGCGAAATAAGGGGGGGCAGAAATTATGGAAACAAAACTTTTTTCACCTTTAACAATTAAAGGCGTCACCTTTAAAAACAGAATTGTTATGGCACCGATGTGCATGTACTCCAGTCATAATGAAGACGGAATGGTTGAAAACTGGCACCGGACTCATTATACGAGCCGTGCAGTCGGGCAGGTGGGATTAATCATCCTGGAGGCAACTGCCGTAACGCCACAGGGCCGTATATCTCCTCAGGATCTGGGAATATGGAGTGATGACCACATCGCAGGCCTGAAGGAATTAACCGGGCTAATGAAAGAACATGGATCTTCACCTGGAATACAGCTTGCACATGCCGGCAGAAAGGCAACTGTCGAGGGAGAAATTATCGCCCCATCAGCTATTGCATTTAATGAAAAGATGAAAACACCAAAGGAAATGACCAAAGAAGAAGTTGCAGAAACTGTGCAGGCTTTCAAAAAAGGGGCGGAAAGAGCCAAAAAAGCCGGCTTTGAAGTAATAGAAATTCATGCTGCACACGGATATCTGATCAATGAGTTTCTATCGCCGCTAAGCAATAAACGAAATGATGAGTATGGGGGATCAGCAGAAAACCGATACCGCATCCTCCGTGAGGTCATTGAAGCAGTGAAAACTATTTGGGATGGACCTTTATTTGTCAGAGTTTCAGCACATGATTATCATGATGAAGGGTTAACTGCAGAGGATTATGCAGAGATGGGAACATGGATGAAGGAGCAGGGAGTAGATCTTATTGACGTAAGCTCCGGAGCGGTAGTGCCGGCAAGAATACATACTTACCCGGGCTACCAGGTCAAATTCTCTGAAACCATAAAAAAAGGGGCGGATATCCATACTGGTGCAGTCGGGCTGATTACATCCGGCCTGCAGGCTGAAGAAATCCTCCAAAACGAGCGGGCTGATTTAATCTTTATTGCCCGAGAATTGCTGAGAGATCCCTATTGGCCTCGGACAGCAGCAAAAGAACTTGGCACATCAATTGAACCTCCTAAGCAATATGAACGGGGATGGCTGTAAAATAAAAAAGAGGGATGGCACCTGCCATCCCTCTTTTATTATATAATCTGCAGCGAATCAAGGAATACAATGATAATAACCAGAGGAACCACATAGCGCAGAAGGAAATACCACGCGGAAAAGATTCCATTCAGCGGCTTCGAACCTTGAATCAACTCACTTCTCAGCAGGTCCTTCTTCATTTTGTATGACACAAATATGGAGATCAGCAAAGCTCCGACCGGCATCAGGATGTTGCTGACAAGGAAATCAGCAGCATCAAAAATTATTTTGCCGAAAATGGAAATATCGGATAAGATGCTGAAGGATAATGCAGATGGGACCCCCACGATAAAGATTGCCAGACCTGTCAGCCAGGCTGCACGGGTTCTGCCGCTGCCCTTCTTATTCGTCAGAGCAGCCACTACAATTTCAAGCATTGAAAAAGCGGATGTTAAGGTTGCAAATAAAAACAGTGCAAGGAAAAAGAGCAGGAACACCCTCCCAAACATAATCTGATCAAAAACAGATGGCAGGACAATGAATAATAAGCCAGGACCTGCAGCAGGCTCAAAGCCCAATGAAAACACAGCAGGGAAGATAGCCAGTCCAGCCAGAACTGAAATAAATAAGTTCATTCCGACAACAGAAAAAGCAGGCTGCATCAGGTTTTCCTTTTTAGATAGATAAGAGCTATACGTTACCATAACCGATACCCCGACACTTAGGGAGAAAAACGATTGGCCCATCGCATAAAGAACAGTTTCAGAAGTTAAATTTGTAAAATCAGGCTTTAAAAAGAAAGAGACGCCCTCCATCGCATTATCCAATGTCAGGGATCGTGCAATCAAAATAATAAATAAAAGAAACAAAGCAGGCATCATTATCTTGCTGACCTGTTCGATCCCCTGCTGAATGCCTTTGGCTACCACTAAGACAGTTATGAATAAAAAGATCCCTTGTGCAGCCACAACTGATACAGAGTCTGAAACGGCTGCGCCAAACAGCTCCTCATAATTGCCTGCACCATTCATCGAGCCGGTAACCCCGTAAACAATGTACTTCAGAATCCATCCGCCTATTACACTATAGAAGGATAAAAGCAGAAAACACGTGAATACGCCAAGGTAGCCAATCCAGTGCCATTTAGTTCCAGGAGCAATATCCTTGTAAGCAGAGATTGCCTCCTTCCCCGTGCTGCGGCCAATTACAAACTCGGCCAGCAAAAGCGGAAAACCAATTAAAAGGGAAAATAACAAAAATAATAATATAAATGCGCCGCCTCCGCTTGTTCCTGTCACATAGGGAAGCTTCCAGATTGCTCCAAGTCCGATTGCCGAACCGGCCGATGCTAAAATAAATCCTATCTTAGATGACCATTGCTCACTTTGCTGCATGCCTGTACCTCCATAATTTTTTATCGCAGTCTAACGAACGGGCAGCAGGACCCCCCACTTCAAAACTCAAATGAATCAATAGAGGGTAAACTAGGGTCAAACTGCCCGTAAAGGCCCGAAAGAAGAACAAAAACTAAGAACGCCACATCCTGTAGCAACGTCTTTGTGACCCGCTTCCTGTGGGACTCAACTAACAATCAGTGCAGGAAAAAAAACCCTCACTGGTTGAAGTTTCACTTTATAGAAACCGGCCGGATTTCTATTTAAAAAACAAAAAAGCCACATTCTTCAAAAGGGACGTGAATTCAGATTCACGCGGTACCACCCTTTTTGAAAGCATGTGACTTTCCACTCGAAAATATAACGGATTTACCGTCTTTTCTGCTAAATGCAGAAAAGATAAGCTCCAAGATGAAATTCATTTTATCTTTGTGCCAGTTTTCACCATCCACCGGCTCTCTATAAACAGGGAGATAAAACTTAATAGAGTCTCTTCATAGCTTTTTTACTATAATGTTTTAAGTATAAGTGTGATTATAGTATGCATGCAGAGAACCGTCAATGCCAAATCTGAAAAATTCAATTTTTCCTAGCCTTACTTTTCATTCCAAATCCGCTTCCAGACTGCATCATCACCATTTATTTTAATCTCAAAAACATCCGGGTTACTCATCTTCATGAGATGCTCAAAGCCTGCCCTTTCATCGAAATAGCGCAGCAGCAGCGTTGATAAATTGCCATGGCTGACCAGTACGATGTGATTCTCATTGGAGGCGATTAATTCATCCAGCAGGGAGGAAGCCCGTTTCATTCCTGCTGAATGTGATTCTCCCCCTTCAAAAACGAGCTCAAAATCGGAAAAGCTTTGTTTAAGCTTTTCCTGCCAATCGTCAAAAAGAATAGAGCTCAGCACCCTTTCTCCCAAACGGCTTTCCTCAATAATATCCAAATTTCTCGACTGTGCAAGCGGCCTGATTGTTTCAATCGCCCGCACAAATGGGCTTGAGTAGATGCGATTGATTTCCTTGCCTATAAAAAAATCAATTAATTTTAATGCCTGTATCCTCCCCGTTTCTGTCAATCTTGCAGAGAAGGGCTGGCCCTCGGCTTTTGCATGACGCACGATATAAAAGGTTTTCAATTAATCCGCCTCTCCTTTATCAAGAGGGATATGAATTTCTTTAAAGTCCTCAGCAATGACCGTATTGGGAAAAATGGTCTGTGATTCTTTCAAAAGCTGCTCCCAATCCTTCCGTTCATATCGTGAACTGATATGATTCAGACAAAGTGTCTTTGCATTCGCCTTGAGTGCAACTTGAGCAGCCTGCAGGGTTGTCGAATGAAAATAATCATATGCAAGCTGCTCTTCCCCCGCTGAGAAGGTTGCCTCATGAATTAACAGGTCAGCGCCGGCTGCTAATTCTATTGCCGCATCACAGATTCTGGTATCTCCCAGCACCGTGACAATTCTTCCCTTTTGAGCCGGCCCCAGGAAATTTTTCGCTTCGAGAATCCTTCCATCCCCAAGCTCTATGTCTTCCCCATTCTTTATTTTCTTATATATCGGACCCGGTTTGATTCCCGCTTCTGCAAGTTTGTCCGCAAGCAATGTACCCGGACGGTCCTTTTCTGTAATCCGGTAGCCGTATGAGGATATTCCGTGCTCGAGCATGTGTGCTTCCACCATAAAATCTTTTTCATCTAGTACAATGCCCTCAGTGATTTCAGCTATTTTTAAAGGATACTTAAGGTATGTGCCGCTTACAGAAAGCGAGACTTCAATAAATTTTTTCAGGCCCTTTGGCCCATATAAGGTCACCTCTGTATCACCACCCTGGAAAGAGCGGCTGGAAAGAAGGCCGGGCAGCCCATATATATGGTCACCATGAAGATGTGTAATAAAGATTTTTTCAATTCTTCTCGGTTTTATGCTTGTATGTAAAATTTGATGCTGGGTAGCTTCCCCACAGTCAAAAAGCCATATACTTCCTCTTTCATCAAGGAGCTTTAAAGCCATTGAAGATACATTCCTCAGCTTAGCCGGAATTCCTGCTCCTGTTCCCAGAAAAAAAATGTCCATATGTAAAGTGCCTCCTTTCGGCAATTTATCACTTTGCCTGTCTGGTCTTGTACGAATATAAACAAATATACCATAGCAGCCTTCGAATTCATTCAATTTTTTTGCTGTTTTCGCTTGGTAGCTGCTTTTGTATCTAATGCCCTGCAGACACACAGCGTCGAATAGGCTCCACCGCGAGCCAGCCCCGCGGAAAGTTTGAGCTTCCCTTCGCTGCAATCAACGGACAACATTGATAGACGAAAACAACAATTTATACGAAAAGAGCCTTTTTATTATATTTGAAAGGATAGTTCCAGGCCGTTAGATAGAAACTATGGTAAAAAGGACAAACTTAATATTTGCGAAAATACCTGTAAACAGATACAATTTTATACTTGTACAGACGTTTTTTTGCAGTGCAATATAACAGCTTCATTCTCAAAGCTGAGGACGGACAAAAGTCTGTCCCGCCTTACATACAGAAATTTTTTCGAAAAGAGGTTCTAGAATCGTGAAAACAAACGAAAAACCGGCCGGATTAATAATGATATTTGGAGCAACAGGGGATTTGGCCAAGAGAAAATTATTTCCCTCACTCTACCGCTTATACAAAAAGGGAAGGCTGTCTGACCGCTTCGCCGTAGTAGGAATTGCCAGAAGGCCGCTATCAAACGATGAATTCCAGGCAAGTGTCAAGGCCTCTGTTGAGTCTGCTATTAAAGATAACGGAGAACTTGAAGAATTTATTTCTCACTTTTACTATCATTCGCATGATGTGACGGATTCAAGCTCCTATTTGGCATTAAAGAGCATGGCCGAAGATTTGGATACTCATTATTCCCTTGAAGGCAACCGCATTTTTTACCTTGCCATGGCACCTGAGTTTTTTGGAACTATTGCAGAGCACTTAAAAGCAGATGGCCTGACAGATGTAGATGGGTTTAAGCGTCTTGTCATTGAAAAGCCATTTGGGCATGATCTTGAATCAGCGAAGCAGCTTAACAAGCAAATTCGAAAAGCCTTTTCAGAAAATGAAATTTACCGTATTGACCACTATCTGGGGAAAGATATGGTGCAGAACATTGAAGTTATCCGTTTTGCCAATGCTATTTTCGAACCTTTATGGAACAATCGCTACATTTCAAATATCCAGGTTACATCAAGCGAAGTACTGGGTGTGGAAGAACGCGGCCGATATTATGAAAAAAGCGGCGCCCTTCGAGACATGGTTCAAAACCATATGCTTCAAATGGTTGCCTTGTTGGCAATGGAACCGCCAATCCGCCTGACAACAGATGAAATCAGATCTGAGAAAGTAAAGGTATTGAGAGCGATGCGGCCGATTGAAGGTGACCAGGTGAAAGATTACTTTGTCCGCGGCCAGTACGGAAAAGGCCTTTTAAATGGACAGGAGGTACAGGCTTATAATCAGGAGCCCATGGTGGATGAGCAGTCTAACACCGAAACGTATGTAGCAGGCAAGCTGATGATTGACAACTTCCGCTGGGCAGGTGTGCCTATCTACATTCGTACAGGTAAAAGAATGGCTGCTAAATCAACGAAAATAGTTATTCAGTTTAAGGACATTCCGATGAACTTATATTATCAGACTGAGCAAACACTGAATCCGAACCTTCTCGTTATCCATATTCAGCCTGAAGAAGGCATTACCCTTTATTTGAATGCCCAAAAATCAGGCCAAAACATTGAAGCCACACCGGTAAAATTAAATTTTGCCAACAAAGGCATCGATGACATGAATACACCTGAAGCTTATGAAAGGCTTTTATATGATTGCATGCGCGGAGACGCAACAAACTTTACACACTGGGATGAAGTGGCCCTTTCCTGGAGCTTTGTCGACAAAATTTCCGACGTATGGGAAAACACAAGAGAAGAAGGCTTCCCTAACTACGAATCCGGTTCTATGGGTCCAAAAGAAGCAGATCAACTACTGGAAAAAGATGGTTTCTTCTGGTGGCCTGTAACTGACCTTGATGTTGAACAGTGTTAATCATTACGAAAAACCCCTGTTTTGCTGCAGGGGTTTTTATTTTACGAAAAGACGCTTTATGTCTTCGGGGTCTCACCTGTCCCCTTGCTCCTGCAGGCATTGAAATAGGCTTTGCTTGATTAGAAAACCACACGAAAAATTGCACATGCATTTTAGAGGATCCTGCACACCCGCTGCAATCAACTATAAATAGCTGCAAGCTTTGCAAAGATAGCCAATAAAAAACAGCGCCGCACGGACGCTGTTTTTATTTTATTATTCCATCCAGTTTGTATGAAAAATGCCTTCTTTGTCTGTACGCTGATAGGTATGTGCACCAAAGTAGTCACGCTGTGCCTGAAGAAGATTTGCAGGCAATGTTTCAGTTCGGTAGCTATCATAATAAGACAATGCAGCTGCAAAACATGGAACAGGAATACCGTTCTTAACAGCCACGCTGATAATTTCACGGGCAGCATCCTGATAGCTTTCCACGATTTCCTTGAAGTATGGATCCAGAAGAAGATTCTTCAAGCCCGGCTCACGGTCATATGCTTCTTTGATTTTCTGCAGGAATTGGGCACGGATAATACAGCCGCCGCGGAAGATCATTGCAATATCCCCGTATTTCAGATCCCATCCATATTCTTCAGAAGCTGCTCTCATTTGAGCAAAGCCTTGTGCGTATGAGCAGATTTTACTCATGTAAAGGGCTTTTCGGACACTCTCGATAAATGCTTCTTTATCGCCTGTAAAGTCTGGCGCAGCTGGCCCTCGAAGAACTTTGCTTGCATTCACCCGTTCTTCTTTCATGGCAGAAATGAATCGGGCAAAAACGGATTCAGTAATGATTGGAAGCGGTACCCCCAGGTCAAGCGCACTTTGGCTTGTCCATTTGCCGGTTCCCTTTTGGCCTGCGGTGTCGAGGATGACATCTACCAGAGGCTTTCCGGTTTCCTCATCTTTTTTCGTGAAGATATCAGCCGTAATTTCAATCAGATAGCTGTCAAGCTCGCCTTTATTCCATTCAGCGAATACTTCATGAAGCTCTTCAGCAGTCAAGCCAAGAACGTTTTTCAAAAGAAAATAAGATTCGGATATCAGCTGCATATCGCCGTATTCGATGCCGTTATGCACCATTTTCACATAATGCCCTGCCCCATCCGGACCGATGTATGTGGTGCATGCATCGCCATTAACCTTTGCTGCAATGTCTTGGAAAATTGGGGCAACAAGCTCGTAGGCTTCTTTTTGGCCGCCTGGCATAATGGAAGGTCCCTTCAGAGCGCCTTCTTCTCCGCCGGAAACACCTGTACCGATGAAATGGATGCCCAGCTCACTTAATTCCTTATTGCGGCGCTGTGTATCCACAAAGAAGGTATTGCCTCCATCAATCAAAATATCCCCTTTATCCAGCAAAGGCTTTAACTGATCAATTGTCGCATCTGTCGGACCCCCTGCTTTTACCATAAGCATGATTTTACGGGGTTTTTCCAGAGAATCCACAAACTCTTCAATTGTGTATGTACCTTTAAAGTTTCTTCCTTCCACTTCCTTGAGCATCTCATCCGTTTTTTCGCGTGACCTGTTAAAAACAGATACAGAGTACCCTCTGCTCTCAATATTCATGGCAAGATTTTTCCCCATGACCGCTAAGCCGATTACACCAAATTGTGATTTCGTCATCTTCTATTACATCCCTTCCACCCTTTATGCGTAAAAACAAAATCCAATAAAATAATCCACTTTACTTTAGCAAGATTCCTATCCTGATTCAACTTTCCTGTCTTAGTTTTGCATATAGCTGCCTTAAAAACTCATGAATTATCATCTTGTTCATTTTTATCGCTTGTTCCTGACTTTCCATGCAAAAAGTCTTTATTAAAGCTGGTGTCAGTCCCAATTTGGGGTCTAGTTAAGTTCATGTCCGAGAGTGCACCTGCATGATCAATAATTTTAGTGCCGTATTTCTTGCGCAATAGATCCATTGTCTGAAAAAGCGGCTCCTTCCTCGCATCTTTTTCAAAATTGAACAGATCCAGCTGTTTAACTGCCTGTTCAGGTTCTACAAGATCAGTTCCTGTAATGCCAAGCAGCCTCACAGCATTCCCATTCCAATGTTTTATAAAAAGCTCTTTGGCTAGATGGTAAATTTCTTCATGATGCTGAATCGGATTCTTCAGTTTGCGGCTTCTTGTAATGGTTTTTCGGTCCTTATATCTGATAGTAATCCCAAGAGAAACCGCCATTACCTTTTTTCTTTTCAACCTGGAAGAAACCTGTGCAGCCAGCTTTTCGAATACCCGGAAGAGCTCTCTTTGATTTGAAACATCCCTTGGCAGGGTAGTCGAATTTCCCACACTTTTAAATTCAGATGCCGATTCCGGATCAACTTTTCTATGATCTTGGCCATTGGCCTTTTGTTTCAATCTCGGGCCATTAATGCCCAGTGCCGCTTTGAGAATAATTTCATCCGCCTTTGCCAATTCGCCGATTGTGGTGATGTTTAGGTTTCTCAGTTTTTCTCCGGTTTTTCGGCCGACTCCGTGCATCTCTTCCACTTCCATTGGCCATAGGATATTCGGTACATCTCTTTTTCTGAGAACTGTAATCCCCATTGGCTTTTTCATGTCAGAAGCCATCTTGGCTAAAAATTTATTAGGGGCAACACCTATGCTGCAGGGTAAATCAAGCTGCTGAAAAACCTGCTTTTGTATCGTTTCTGCAATTTCTATCGGGCTCCCAAACTCATAGCTGTCTGTGATGTCCACATACCCTTCATCAATGGATACAGGTTCCACGAGGGAGGAATATTCGCGCAATATATCAAACATTCCCATCGAAGCAGCACGATATCTCTCAAAATTAGGCTTCATGATAATCAGATGGGGACAGAGCTTTTTAGCCTCCCATAGAGGCATGGTGGTTTTCACTCCGAATGTCCTTGCCTCATAGCTGCATGTTACAATAATGCCGCGTCTCTCCTCCGGATTACCTGCGATTGCTAAAGGCTTGCCTTTTAATGAGGGATCATAAGCCATCTCAACCGAAGCATAAAAACTATTCATATCAACATGAAGGATTACTCTCCCGTTTTTTGGATACATTTGTTTCATGCCGGCACTTCCCTGTTAAAATAGTTCAGTTCTATTTTAGCAAATATTTTTCTTTTCTATTAATCAGAGACTTTTTGAAAAAGCGAAAACAGGGAATCTCTCTCTGATTCCCTGTTCTATAATTCGTCCGCTATGCAGTATGCTGTGTTTTCATATACTCTTTTATTTCTCTTATTCCGTCGAGTGATTCCACCAGTTTTAAAGGGTCGATTAAGGTAATCAGCCTATTATCGATATTAGCCACACCTGTAAAATAATTGGTTTTTTGATAGGCAATCAAACCTGGCTGTTTAAGGCATCCTTCTGGAATATCAAGTATTTCCTTTGCTTCATTTACAAGGACGGCAAATGATAATTCGTCTGTCTGCAGCACGATCATTCTTGCGGAGTCACTATCAGCAAGTTTCCGGCTGTAGAGAATTTCTTCAAAATCTACAACAGGAATAAGCTCTCCCCTTACTTTTGCAATTCCTCTCACAAAGCTTGGCAAATGAGGAATCGGTGTAATGCCTTCCATTTTTTCAATGGATATTACAAAAGGAACCGGTGTAGCATATTCCTCATTTCCTGCCCTGAAAACGACAGCCTTATTATTTTCAATCATCCCATTTCCTCCTCGGAAACTCTTCTGTATAGAACTAATATACCATAGCCATTATTTTCTAACTAGTAAGGAAATAATGGAATGCTGCAGCAAAAAAAAGAGAACCGCATTGGTTCTCTT